>DAHXOG010000047.1 GCA_027364995.1 Candidatus Mancarchaeum sp. | reverse complement strand
CGACTTAGACATTAATGATGTAAAAAATCGGGGCATAAGCAGAAAGGCTGCACTTTCAGTAATTGGTGTTGTTGTAATAGCTGCAGTCGTGATTTTTAGTTTTATTGGGTCGCACAATATACAGAATAGTAATGCGCACGGGACCGGTATTGGAGAGATAGCGCCGAATATTCCGATAACACTGGCAAACGGCACAAACATAACATTAAGCAGCCTTAGGGGCAAGCCAGTCATATTGTGGTTTGCGACAACTTGGTGCAGCTCTTGCCAGGAAGGCGCTAGCCTGTTGGCAAATGACGGCTATTACAGCAAAATCCACGCAAAAGGAGCAGACATAGTTACGATAGAGGTTTATAATGATTTCGGATACATAGGCCCATCGATACAAAAATTCGCCAACCAGTATGGCAACGGTACAAATGATAATGGTTGGCTTTACGGCACCTCGGACCTGAACGCCACATCCCTGTATGACCCGAAGGACTATCTGGATATTTATTACATAATAAATCCCAATGGAACAATAGTAAGTTCCGCTCCGGGCATTGCAGCAAATCTATAGCATCCCAATAAAGTAATGCAACTTCCAGTAATATAAAATCATCACAAATACTGATATTTCTTTCCTTCCAACAAAAAGTGACAATTATGTTGGAAGGCGACACCAACATTCTTGGCGACCTGTACAAAAACTGCAAGGATGCAAAGGAAAAGATACGGTTTGCAGCACTTTATGCGGTAAGTAGGGGCAACAACGTCAGGAATGTTGCAAATATAATGGCAGTTGAGGAGTCTACAGTCTATGACTGGATCAATAAGTGGGAAAAGGAGAAAAGTGTCTCTGACAAACCTCGAAGCGGAAGGCCTGAAAAGATAACTGAAGATGATGAAAAGGAGATAAAGAGGCTACTCGACGAAAAGGACCCTAAGAAATACGGGATAAATGCATCCCAATATACAACGAGGGAGTTACAGTTCTACTTCGCAAAGTTCAAGAACAAATTTATAGACGAGGAAACATTCAGAGTTCATCTCGTCAATACTGGTGCCCACTACGTCAAGGCACAGCTGCAGTACAAGGAAGGAGACCAGAAGAAGCAGATTGAATTTGCACATAATCTGCTATTCCTACTGAAAAACGGATACTTCACGAAGATACTGTTTCTCGACGAAATGTCAGTATCTACATCTGCAAGAAACGGATATGGATGGACATACGACCGAAGACTTGTCGTAGATGCGCCTCAAAGCGGCGTGAAGAAGGCCAATTATTTCGGTGCAGTTGAGGTTTCTGAAGGGACAATAATCGAAACCGTGAGAAAATCTGCAAAGACGCAATCATTCCTGCAACTCCTTCACAAGATCGAATTGCATTATCCAGACGACAAAATGCTGATAATAATGGACAACAGCGCGGTTCATCATTGTTGGAGAGTCGATAAATTCTTCAAAGAAGCAGAAAACATGAAACCTCTTTTCATGCCTCCATATTCCCCCGATCTGAATCCCGAGGAGTATGTACACAACGCTTTGCGAACGAAACTATTGAACAACCGTAACTTCAAGAGTATCAAACAAATAGGATTTACAATCAGCCGTTTTGTGAAATCAATGCCACCTGAGACTATCAGGAGTATTGCACCTGTGATTCCGATAGAGGCGTTACTTTCTGTGCCCAAATTATTGTAAAACTTTCAAGGAATGCTATAAATAACATAATACAAACCTTATGATAAAAAGTATACTTACCAAGGCCCGACTTTAATTTCATTTAAAAAGCCGGAATATTGCAGTATAATGATTATGGGGAGTAGGAGATTTGAACTCCTATCGCGAGCGCCCAAGGCTCGCAGTCTGCCAGGTTAGCGTAACTCCCCGTTATGCAGTAGATATTTGCCAAACACTTTTTTATATTGATGCTTTTTAATTTTTGCGTGCCTTTTGCATGCTCGTTTTAGACTACCACAGGTTTACATTCCCGTAATTGTGCTTTTGCTTGTTTAGCTTGCTCTTACTTTTG
This sequence comes from Candidatus Mancarchaeum sp., assembly GCA_027364995.1. Classification (GTDB taxonomy): domain Archaea; phylum Micrarchaeota; class Micrarchaeia; order Micrarchaeales; family Micrarchaeaceae; genus Micrarchaeum_A. Next base: position 4,112 of record DAHXOG010000047.1, on the reverse strand, counting down.
AAAGTGCTTTCAAAAGCAGGATGCGTTATTGCAGGTATGGATCCCCTTATCTTTTTTGGTGAATGCGGGTCCCTTGTAATCGCCAATTTTATTGCATCGTTCCTGGTTTCTCCTTTCCATATTTGTGCCCATGCTATAAAAAACCTTTGCTCCTGCGTTAAGCCGTTTATGGGCTCCTTCTTGCCTTTATTGCTAAGGCTTTTCTGCAATGCGTCATATGCTATGCTTATGCCGCCCAAATCCGCTATGTTCTCGCCCAAGGTTAGCTTGCCGTTTACCTTTAGTTTAGGCATGACCTCAAGAGAACTGTATAGGTTTGCCACCTTATTTGCCTTACTTGTGAATCTTTTGGTATCGGCATCGGACCACCATCTTTTCAGGTTGCCATATTTATCATAGCGGCTCCCCTGGTCATCGAATCCGTGCGTCATCTCATGGCCCATTACCCCGCCTATGCCAGCATAGTTTACTGCATCGTCCATTTTGGGATCGAAAAATGGAGGCTGGAATATGCCTGCAGGGAATACTATCTCATTCATTGATGGATTATAATACGCGTTTACGGTAGGTGGCGTCATATCCCATTCCTTTTTGTCCACTTTATTGCCTATCCTTGAAATATCCCTTTTGAGTTCGTAGATAATAACGCGTTGGAAATTTCCCGTCAAGTCATCCTTTTTGATTATGACCTTTGAATAGTCCTTGAACTTCGCAGGATAGCCTATCTTTTTATTTATTGCGTTTAGCTTGTCTATTGCTTTTTTCTTTGTCTGGGGGCTCATCCATTTGACATTATTTATTCTCTCCTTGAAAGATGACTGGATGTTGGATACAAGCTCGTCCGCCTTCTTTTTTGCGTTTTGGTCGAAATGCTCTTCTATGTAGATCCTGCCAAGCGCCTCCCCTATTAGCGCGTCAACAAACCATATTGCCCTCTTCCATCTTTTTTCCTGGACTTTTTGGCCGGTTATAAGCTTTCCGAAGAAATTGAATGACTCGTCGTTTATGCGCTTATGCAGGAGCCCAGCATACGAATTCAATACGCGCCACGTCAGATAGGCCTTTATGCTATCGATACCCAAGCTGCTTATCAGCTTGTTTACCTTATCCAGGAATTCCGGCTGTCCGACTATGACATATTCCGGATCCTTTATGCCTAGCTCTTTATAGAATTTAGTCAGCCCGAGTATTTTGTATCTTTTGCTTATCTGTCCCAATGTCATGCGGTTGTAGTTTTTAAGATCGTCCCTTAGCTCAACGCGGCTGCGGGATGCCTTGGCTATTTCCGCTTCTATGTTTACTACCTCCTTGGCATTCCTTGAGGCTGTGGCGCTATTGGCCCCGTAGATCTTGAACATCCTGCTTATGTGGTTTACATATTCATTTTTTACTTTTGAGAACATTTCCTTTGTATAGTAATCCTTATCTGGAAGGCTTATGCCGCCCTGCCACGTATAAAGCGAGTATACAGAGCTGTTTTTAGTATCTGATGTAACGTATATCCTGAAGAATGCGCTTACGCCTATCCTTGAAAGCTCTGCCAGTATTTTCGGAAGCTCAGCCTTGTCCTTAATATCGCGTATCCTGATTAAGGATGGGGTTAATTTATTGAATTTTTGCTTTTCGATAATCGCCGTGTCCATGAATGAGCTATATAGGTCACCTACCTTCTGCTCTATTGGGGTTTTTTTCGTTTTCTTTATGCATGATTCGGCAATATCCTTTAGTATTTGAAGGTTGGCATCGTATAGCTGGTCGAATGAGTCTATTTCCGACTTGTCCGGAGGAATTTTATGCTTCTTTATCCAATTTCCGCATGCGTATGAGTAAAAATCTACAAAAGGATCCTTTGACGGGTCAATATTCTTTGTGCTGAAGCCTATCTTGCTCAGCTTGTCTTCCGCTTTTTTATTGCCAGCCATTAATTCACTCTTACATTTTCAAACATATGTTTCTATTTGGTTGTTATTAAATATTTTTACCCGAAAATACTTATGCTAATGCTGATGATTATCATGCCGAACCTAGACTTGCCATGGACGGAAAAATACAGGCCTAAAAGCCTTAATGATGTGATAGGCCAAAAGCCGATAGTCGAAAGGCTAAAATCTTTCATAAAAAGCAATAATTTCCCGAATATGATATTTGCGGGAAGCGCCGGAATAGGGAAGACGACATCTGCGATAGCCTTGGCCAAGGATTTGTACGGAGATGATTTTTCCGGCGCATTCAAGGAGCTCAATGCAAGCGATGCAAGGGGCATAGATGTCATAAGAGGAGAAGTGAAGAATTTTGCAAGGACTATATCCATAGCCAAGGTTCCGGTAAAGATAATATTCCTGGATGAGGCGGATTCGCTTACTGCTGATGCACAGCATGCGTTAAGGAGGACCATGGAGAAATATTCATCCGAAACTAGGTTCATATTGAGCGCCAATTATGCGAGCAAGATAATAGAGCCGATACAAAGCAGGTGCGTGGTCTTCAGGTTCAAGCAGCTTACATCCGCTGATATGCGCAAATACATAGAGAATATAGCCGACGAGGAAGGGCTTGAGATAGACGATAAGGCCGTAGAGGCGCTTATATACGTCGGAGACGGAGACATGAGGAAGCTTACGAATGTATTGCAGAGCGCTGCGATGTTCTCGAAGCATGTGACCGAGTCCGAGATATACAATGTGGCTTCAAGGGCAAGGCCCACCGAGATAATATCGATGCTCAAATACAGCATAGAAGGCAATTTTGAAAAGGCCAGGGAAGAGCTCGACACGCTTATGCTTAAGCACGGGCTGGGCGCGGAGGACATACTTACGCAGTGCTATAAGGAAATACAGGGAATAAACATAGACGAGCGCACTAAGCTCAAGACCATAAGTTACATCGGGGAGTGCAATTTCAGGGTCGTGGAAGGGGCGAACGAACGCATTCAGCTTGAGGCATTTATAGCAAATCTTGCATTGATAGCCAAGGGTTGATTATAGGGATTATCTATTCCCATTGCCGGGCCATTAGTGGTTTACCGCCCATATAGATAATATTATTGCTTAGAATCAGTGTTTGGCTTCTTTTCGAAGTCCAGCTCCAGGTTTCCCGCATAATCGAATTCCGGGGCTTTTATATAAAAGCGTGCTATATAGCTGCTCTTGTTGTCTATGGTGAACGGTATTTTAGGATCGCTGCCGATAAACTCGAATGGCTTGTTAACGGTCACATTGGTTACTGTGTCATTATATGTAAGCACACGGTACATCTGCATTGATACCTCGAAATTTGAGTTTTTCTCTACGCTTTTTACCTCTCCATGCTCGTTGACTTTTACCCTCTTATCTCCGCTTATTGCAATTATGTCCGGAAGCTCCACATGGACAATCTCCGATGGCTTAGAGATCATTTTTATTACCAATGGGCCGCTGTAATTATAGTCAGGAGCTTTTATCTTTATTTTAAATTCGATTGATTCCCCTGACTTTACAGATACTGGAAGTTGTGGGATCACGCCAACCAGCTTGAAAGGCTCTTTAATCTCCATGCTCTGTATTGTTTCGGTATTGTCGGCTTTTTTCAAAAACGAAAGCTGTTCGTAATTTTTATTTGAGAATGGTATGCTAAGCTCGAATTCCGGAGAACTTAGCTTCTTTCCAGGTAAGCCATGCATGGAGTTCTTCCAGTATAAGCTTATTCCGGTTATTTCCCCGGAATAGTTTGATTTTTTCTTTAAAAAGCCAAAATTCATTTTCATTTATTCACTTGTGCTGTTGAAAGACCAATATAACTAATGACTTTATTTATCTTAATAATTTAGTATTTATGGATATTTAATAAAATAGCAGGCGTGCTTATACATGTACACTGCTCTTATGGATATGTATTGCGCCTTTAGATCTCTTGCGTATTAGAACCTTTTTGCTCTTCGCATGTGAGTATATTATGCGCTTCGAAGCTCGTTTAGGCTGCACCAGTTCCAAATCGCTGCTTTTTATCAGATTTTTCCTTCCTGCATAGTTGGCATAAAAAGAGGCTTCTCCTATTAATTCTTTTACGGTATTTTCAAGCTCTTGCTCCAGTGATATTACAGCCTTCTCATTTATTTTTTCGGCACCAGCCTCCTT
>DAHXOG010000046.1 GCA_027364995.1 Candidatus Mancarchaeum sp. | reverse complement strand
ACAGAGGCTAAAAACGAGGTTGAAGATCGGAATCCCGAATACAAATACGCTATAGAAAGCGGAAAGGACGGTAAGCAAGTACAGGTAATGCAAGTAATATTCATGCAAAAAGAATTGGGCGAATTCCAAAATATAAATTTCACTCAGATAGAAAAATTAATAGAACAGATAAAGGCGAATTTCGACTATATAAAGGTAAGCAATGAGCAGTTATACAATGCAATGGCAGATATAAAGGAATTAAAGGAAATGCTTTCTTACTGCCTTTCATATCCTGGCGAAATGCCTATGGAAACGGATTCCGGAATAAGTCATTATATGCGTAAAGATAATAAGTGAAAAACTGATTGCGTGCTTACCATTTGCGATATTATGGACTCTGCGGGATTCGCACCCGCGACCCCCTCGTTGCGAACGAGGTGCTCTACTACTGAGCCAAGAGCCCTTTTTCTAAAATAATAATCTTTTTGTATTAAAAGGCTTTTCTCTTTTATGCATAATCAATGTATCGCGCTCAGGAGGCGCCTTTTCTGTTCCGCCTCCAATGGCATTATCCTTTGCGCGGCCTCTGAAAAAGCCGTATCTGCATAAGATCTTAATGCATACCCTTTTTGTAACGCATCTTTTATATCATTAATGCAGTTTTGCAATGCATAGATATCCTTCAAGTCCTCCCTATCTAGCTTTTTCAACTCCCTCATGCATCTTTCATTGTGCTTTTGCAGGGATTTAAGCCTTTTGTCAAGGTTTCCAGTTATGGCCTTTTTAACCTTTTCGAATCTCTTGTTCCAATCGCAAAAATCATCAACAAGACCTACGAATTCGTTTAATGATGCTCCTCTAGCCATTCCCACGAGCCTTTCGTAATCAGAAGTCCTTAATTTGGCATAAAGCTCCAATGCCGTGTTTTCTATCCTTATTACACTCTCCTTTTCGTTATTTAGATTGTTTAACCTGATATCCGACTTTGAAAGCGCAGCATAAGCTTCGTTAAGCTTTTTCATTGTCTCCTCGGCATTTGCAAGGCTATTTACATCGGGGTGGCTCTTTTTCGCATTGCTGATATAAGCCCTCCTTATCCTCTCTTTATCGGAGGTCGGGCGGATCCCTAGCACAGAGAAATAAGCCTTCAAATCGTTTTCGGCATTTTTAGGCAATATGTGGCTAATTTCAGTGTCTAGGTCGTTTTCCAATACCAATGCCTTTCTTGCCATTGCCGCTATCCTGCTCCTTGCCCTATCCTTACGCTTTAACGCCGAGTATAAACCTATTTTTATTTTAAGCTCCGTTCTAATCCCACACATAAAAATTTAATCTCTTGCTGCATTACCATATATGGTTTAATGGCTATAAATAATGCGCATATTGATAAGATTTTTTCCAAATTGCTGCCAGAGATAGTCCCTACAGCCGAAGAGATTGCAGAAACCAATGAATACTCCAACGAGCTCATGGGAAGGCTAAAGGGCGTAATGCCTAAGGATGTCGAAATTATACTGGCTGGCTCCGTGGCAAGGGGCACCCAGATAAGGGGCAAATCAGATATAGACATATTCCTGCTATTCCCTAAATATATGGAGGAAAGGGAGATGGAGCATAAGGCCATAGAGCTTTCAAAGAAAATAATAAATAAGGAAAATGGGGAAAGCTACGAGATAAACTATGCGGAGCACCCATACATTAAGCTAATAAACAAACTTAAGTCAATATCTGCGGACATAGTCCCGGCCTTTAAGATAAGGGATTCCAGCGAGAGGGCAAGCGCAGTTGACAGGACACAACTGCATAACATATTCGTGCTTAAAAGCCTTAACGGAAAGCAGAAGGACGATGTCCGAATTTTAAAGTATATACTGCAAAGGCACAATATTTATGGGGCCGAATCAAGCAAGCACGGATTTTCTGGCTATTTGTGCGAATTGCTTATTGCCTATTACGGTAGCATTACGAGACTGCTCAATGAAATCGCAGATACAAAGCTTCCTATGCTAATAGATGTATCAAAGCATTATGCAGTTGCAGGTAAAGATGTGCCAAAAGAGTACGCCAAAAGATTTAATTCGGCAATTATTGTTATAGATCCAACGGACCCTAACCGAAATGTTGCTGCAAGCGTTTCGCCAGAGTCTATTTCTAGGCTAATACTGATATCCAGAGAGTTGCTTTCCAACCCTTCAATGGATGCCATATACGGGTATAAATATTCCGATACTGAAAAAGTAACTAGTCTTGATAAATTTTTAAAAAGCAATGGCCTGGAACTTGACTGCATGTGCTTTAAACTTCCCAATATATCAGAGGATACATTATGGCCCCAGCTGGATAAGCTTAAAAACAGGATTGACCACGAAGCTAACAATAACGGCTTCCCGATGATAGTCTCATTCTCAAGGATAGAGCTAAACTTGGGGGTTATAGCGTTCCTGCACAACCATAATGAGATTGGGTCAAGGAAGGTAATCGGCCCTGAAGTAACCATAAAGGCAGCAGCTGACGAGTTCCTTAAGAAGCATTCGGGAGAAATGAAGATTGGTGTTGAAGGAACTAAAATAATATCAATAGAAAAGCCGGCCTATAAAAATTTCAGGGAGCTGCTAAACAATGTAATTTCGGATAGAAAATTTGATTTTACGAAGGACATTAAAAAGAACAAATGCGTTATACACTCCAATAAGCTTCCGGAAGACTATAAGCTTATAGTCTATCATGGGCTAATCGAAAAGCTTAACATATAGGTTTACATCCCATACCTGTTCCCGTTTCGCACGAGCTTTATTATATCATCAAATTTATTTATCTCTATTTTTTTTGGCTTCACGGCTTTTTTACCGCTTGCCACCTGCAATATGTAAGCCATTAATTCCAAGTACCTAAATTCGGTATCGGCCTCGTAAACCTCCTTGGACATTTTGGATATCCGCATTCCTATATCGTCATACGCTTCGGCTATCAGGTTTTCCCTTATCTTGGCTACTGGGTAATTCCTCCTTTCCAGTCGCCGTGCTAATTTTGGAAGGCCCAACCTTAAAACAACACAAATATCTGGATTAACTTTGGTTTCAGGCAGCAAATGCCCAACGAGTATTATAACTCCATCAATACCGGTCCTTTTCTTAATTGCATTTGATAAGGCCCTTACGGATACGATTTTAGAACCGAATTCATCCTTTCCAGTAAAAGCCCGTTCGGATTCAACTATGTCATTTATCTCTATCAATACTGGTTGAACTCCATTTTTAGCCAACCTCCTTGCAAGATGCCTTGCAAAATAGCTTTTACCGGTTCCCGGGGTTCCAGTTATGCCTATTAATAATCTATTGCGGCGTGTCTCCCGTTTCATCTGGTTTACCCTGCTGCTTTAAGTAGTTCCCAACATTATTCATCAATGCGGTTATCTCCTCCCTGGCAATGTCAAATTCAGCGTAAGCATTCGGCTCGAGCGACACATTTACCACATAATTCTTCTTTCCGTCAAAAAGCCATCTGCCCAAATTATAGGTTTTATAATTATTCGAAAAATCTGCGATAAAGTTCGATAGGCCGGACAACTTAGATATCAATGCCATGACTCCATTGTCTATATTGTTGATCTGGATTACCTCTTCTATGTCTATATTCCTTTCAATATCCAACGGCTTTACCAGCGGTATGTTATTCTGTTTGGCCTGCATGGATATATTCTGGGAAAGCTGCTTGGACACCGCATCGCATTTTAATCCGTCCTTCTCAAAATCCTTCTTATCATCCTGCATGCTGGATTCCATATCTACCATATAATTGTTAATGTCTTCGTTTATGTTGTCGAATGTTACCTCAATGCCTTTCTTGGAAACATAAAACTCAGGCTTCATAAGCAGATCCTTGAGATCGATATTATATTTATCCTTTATATCAGAGGCAATATCCTCTATAATTACATTTGCATTATCGCTCCATTGCGTCCCATTATCGTTTTCCGCCATCATATCACCAGTACTATAACCAATTTATTAAAAACCATTAAAGATATAAATCATTATCTATAATGTCATGCAAAAGGTATCCTGATGGAAGAGATCAACCAAAGGCAAAGGATATTGAAAGACATATCAATGTTCGATGATAGCCTTGAGCTTATAAAAGGGAAAAAGCTTGAAGCCAACATGTCGGCTATCGTAGAGATGTCTAAGCTTTACGCTTCAGACGCAAAAAGCTATCTCGAAAAGGGCGATCTTTTCACTGCATTCTCGTGCATATCATATGCCCATGGGCTTATGGACTCAATTTTATCGCTGGTGAATCTCAAATGACTTATACAGAAGGCAGCACGACAGTAAGCCAAGGGAATGCTTTCATAAATCCCAAGGCTAGATTCTCCAGGGATGCAACAATAGCTTACCTAAAACTATTAAAAACCCCCAAAAACATACTGGATGCAACATCGGCAACCGGAATTCGCGGCATAAGGTACATGAAAGAGCTAAATCCAGAATATGTTACCTTTTTGGAGATAAACAAAAGCGTATACCCATATCTCAAAAAAAACCTTGTTTCAAACGGAATAAATCCGGACAATGCGGTTAACCTCAGTTTTCAGGAATTCTGCAATGATCCAGAAAGCAGCAAGTTTGATGTGATCGATGTGGATCCCTTTGGCAGTCCCGCCCCATACGTTTTCGACTCAATGAAAATAGCAAGGAATGGCAGCATACTGTGCTTTACTGCTACAGACACTGCAGTGCTATGCGGCGCCCACAAGCAGGCATGCATAAAGTCATACGACTCAGTGCCGATGCATAACGAGCTTGGCCACGAGGCAGGGTTAAGGATAATGATAGGCTTCATAGCCAGGATCGCCGCACAATTCAATTATGGCATAGATGTAGGGCTCTCTTTCTCCTATCTTCATTACCTTAGGGTTATCATGGGCTTAAGGCATGGTGCAGCCAATGCCAACTCATCCCTAAAGAATATGGGATTCGCATACAAATGCCAAAAGTGCGGATGGCATTACTCCGAGCGTGGGCAATTACCAACAAAATCCAAATGCGATAGCTGCGGATCCGCGATTGAGACATCAGGAAAGCTATGGCTTGGCCCTCTGCACGATGATACAAAGCCTTCGGACCTAAGAGCTTCCATATCTAAAGTAAATGCCGCTGACGAAAAGGAATCAAGGTTCATGGAACTGATTGCATCAGAACCAAATATACCGTTTTATTACAGCATACCTAAACTTACGAAGATCATGGGACTGCCTTCAGTAAGCGAATTTTCTGTTATCGAAGACCTAAAATCCAAAGGGTATATCGCATCACCAACGCATATGGAAAAGAACTGCATAAAAACAGATGCCGGGCTTGATGCAATAAAAGGATCCATAAAGGCCTTGCTGAAGCAGGCAGGTTAAGCGGAACTAGACGCCATTTAAAAAACTTGCTATAAAAATATTTCAATTTTTCCGAGAGAAAACTAAAAAATTAGCGATATATTAGCGGCATTTTTTGCATAAGCAAAAGTATATATATGACCTAATATAAATATTATTGAAAGGGTGTAAAAATAATGTGGGGAAATCGATGGGGGAATATAAACGCGAAAGCGCAGCTTATGAAACGCGTGGCGTAGCCACACAAAGTCTTTCAAGCCTAGCTCAGCAAAATGGCTTTGGACATGTAACGAAAAGCAATTGTGCAATATGCGGAAAAAGCCTTAAAAAAGAGGAGGTAAAATTCGTTCTACCTTCAAGGGCATTCGGCAGCGATGAAAAACAGCTGGAAAACCGTATTGCTTGCATACATTGCTATTCTTCTATGGCCACAAGGATAAGATACAAAGCCATAAAAGAAACGTCAAAAGCGACTGTAAAGCACATAACTGCAAAAAAATTACAGCATACGAGGATTATAGCCAGGATGGCAAAGGCAACTGCATAAACATTTTATAACTGGGTTGCCTTTTTTTATTTCTTTTTATTTTTTATTTCTTATACATTATGCTCGAATTAAATAGGATAATAAAATTAATAAAATAAGAATAGAATGCCGATTAATGATCGGCAATCATATCAGCTACTTCTTTGATTTTGCCACTACCATATGGTATTCATTCTCGTAGCCTATTGCTTCCTTCAATGCAGTTGGCTCTATGGCTATTGT
>DAHXOG010000045.1 GCA_027364995.1 Candidatus Mancarchaeum sp. | reverse complement strand
AATGAAATCGATGTAGAAAATATGCTCAAGCATCTCCTTGATGACAACAAGAAGCTGATAAGCAAATTCGGCGCGAAAAGCATATCCGAGCTTGATGATGTCCCTGATTTTTATACGTTTAATAATGGGCTAATATATTCGCACAGGGAATTTGACACATATTTTTCCAAATTGAAAAAAGGGGAAAAATGCGCAATCGTATCAGGATTCAACGCAAGCGGAATACCTCATCTCGGGCAGTTATTTGTCTTCGACACTAACAGATTCTTCCAAAGGGAATATGGGGTTGAGATGTTTATACCCATATCGGACGATGAAAGCTACGTGTCGCAGAAGGTCAAAACACAAGAGGAAGGCTTGAAGAACTCGCTAAGGATTGCCAGAATGGGCATCGCGTTGGGATTTATTCCCGAAAAGACGCACATGGTAATCGACCAGCTTTATACTAATATATACAACATGGCAATAAAATTGTCCAGAGGGCTGACCCTTTCTGAGATACGCGATGCCCATGGCTATACTCCAGATCAAAATGCAGGGCTTCACTTCTATCCTGCTGTACAATCTTCGCATATACTGTTGCCTCAGACCATGGGCTTCGAGAATGTACTTGTGCCAATAGGGCCTGATGAGGATACGCATTTACGCATATGCAGGGGATTGGCCGATAAGTTCGGATTTAAAAAACCTGCGGCATTGCACGGCACCTTCTTGCCAGGGGTTGATGGCAGGAAGATGTCTAAGTCATGGAATAACGCCATATATATGCTGGATTCTGATAAAGAGATAAAGAGGAAGGTAATGTCGGCGTTCAGCGGCGGAAGGGCAAGCGTTGATGAGCATAGGCGCTTGGGAGGCAACCCTTCAGTTGACATACCGTACATATACCTTAAGGCGTATTTCCTAAAGCCAAAGGAAGCCGATGAACTGGCCGAAGAATACAAAAAAGGAAGAATACTAAGCGGCGAGATGAAGAATATGCTTTATGAGCGGATAATGGATCGCATAAATGACTTCAATGAGGCTTATAAAAAGGTAAATGAAAAGATGCTGAAGAAGGCCATACTCGCAAATGAGGAGGTGGATTTGGATAAGCTGCTTGAAAAATACAACATATTAGAATGACTTTCAAGCATCGCATAAATATTTTAATTGTGAAAGACAAGGCTTTAGCGGTTATATGCAAAAAGATGTTATTATAATTGGCGCAAGGGGCAGCAATCTCTCATTAATACAGACAGACATAGTGGTGCGCAAGCTTAATGCCTTGCAATTGGGCATGGAATTCAAAATAGAGAAAATACGCACGCTCAACGAAAAAATTGACAGGAGCATACATAAAGAAACCGAGAAGGACATCTACACAAAAGAGATAGACCAAGCCCTTATTGAAGGCAGGATAGATATGGCGGTCCATAGCCTGAAGGACCTTATGCTTACTTTGCCCGATGGCATAACCATAGGCTGCATAGCCGATAAAGACGACCCGAGGGACGTTATGGTAACACCCAATGGCACCCCGTTAAGCAAAATGGACGAGAATGCAAAGATAGGGACAAGCAGCATAAGGCGCAAGATACTGCTGAAGGGGCTTAACCCTAAGCCAACATTGCTGGACATACATGGAAACCTTGATAGCCGCATATCAAAGGTGGCAGATGGCAGCTTGGACGGCATAGTCGTGGCTGCTGCGGGACTGAAAAGGCTTAATGCGGATGTGCATGCAGAATATTTTGACCCTGGCTCATTCATACCTGCAATAGGGCAGGGGGCAATAGCAGTAACTATCAGAAGTAACGACAAACATATTAGCGATATTATGAGGCGTATAAATGTGCACGATGCCAAGGCTGAGGCTTTTGCGGAGCGCGCATTCGGAAAGCGCTTTGGCATAGGGTGCAATGCCCCTATCGGAGCATATGCGGTAGCCAATGGCAGCAATTTATCGATATCCGGATTTATTGGAGACATTATGGGGAATAGGATATTAAAGGCAACAATAAATGGAAATGCAGATAAACCGGAAGCCTTGGGAAACATGCTTGCCGAAAGGCTTATCGGGGCAGGAGGGGATGAGCTTATCAAAATCTCATGAGGCGATAAAGGTTCTGGTATTCAGGCCCGAGCCGCAATTGACCCACACGTTGGCCGAACTTAAAGGCTTAGGCATAAACGCAAAAGGCTATGCTGCGATAGAGATAAAGTGCAATAAAAATTTCATGGAAGAAAATATTAATTCAATAAAAAACTATGATTACATATTACTGAGCTCATCAAATGCGGTAAATTGCGCCGGAGATGCATTGCTTAATATGGCGGAAAAGGCGAGGTTTCTAGCAGCAGGAAAACGCACTATGGAAGCTGCAGAAGAAATCGGGTTAAAGGTCTCGTATGCTCCGGATTACGGAGGTATGGCAGCAATGGTTAGCTGGCTCCTAAAAAATAAGCCAGGAAAAGCGCTTGTGATTAAAAGCGATATATCCGAAAGTGATTCTAGTGCGCTTAGTAATGCAGGTTTCCATGTAGTTGAAGCTGTATCCCACTATACTATAATAAAAGATTTTGATATTGATATGAGCGATATTACTAGTTTTACGCATATGCTTTTCTTCAGCCCATCAGAGGTAAAAGCATTCGAAAAATCCGCATCTAAAAGCGGCTTGCTCAAATATACGTGCAATTCTAAAGTCTTATGCATAGGCAAAAGCACATATGATTATGCATTAAGAATTTTTAATAATGTAGAGTTTTCAATGTATAATAACGCAAAAGATGCAATAAAAATGATATTAGGCAATAATCATGAAAGCAAATGACAGCTTATTCATAAGGGCATGCATGGGCAAGCATATAGAAAGGCATCCAGTATGGTTTATGAGACAGGCAGGCAGATACCTTCCGGATTATTCCAAAATAAAGGCCGGGAGAAATGTATTGGACGTCCAGAATGATCCGTATTCCTCCTCTGAAATAACTGTATTGCCGGTTAAAAAACTCGGAGTAGATGCGGCAGTCTTATATTCAGACATAATGATACCGATAAGATCTACAGGGTATGATGTAAGGATAGATGAAAACGTAGGGCCAGTTACGGATTCCATAATAAAAGAGCCCGAAGATCTTGAATTACTGGAAGGATTCGATTGCGATAAAAACGCACAAAATGTGCTTGAAAACATAAGGCAATCAAAGCAAAAATTGCCAGAAGGCATACCACTAATAGGGTTCTCTGGAGCTCCATTTACATTAATGAGTTACCTTTTCGAGGGCAAGCCTTCAAGAACCTTTGAAAACTGCATTAATGCTATGGAAAATTATCCTGAGTTATGGAAAAAAGCAATGGAAGTGGCAGTAAAGATGGATATAAACTACCTTAAAGCACAGATACGTACTGGTGTAGATGCAATACAGCTGTTCGACAGCTGGGCGGGATTATTATCATCGGACCGTTATGTAAAATATGTGCTTCCATATACGCGCAAGGTTTTCGAGGGAATCCCTAATTCAGTGCCAAAGATACATTTTTCGGCAAAGTCTTCAACACTGATTGAGGAATTTGCAAAGACCGGCTGCAGTGTGATTAGCGTTGGTACAGACATGGGCATTAAAGAAGCTTACGAAAGGCTAAACGGCAAATTTGCACTTCAGGGAAATATGAATCCTGAGTCTGCAAGTGCCGGAGGCGAGATTATGCGCCATGAGGCTACGGAAATATTGAAGGAAATGGAAACGGTCAACAAATTCATTTTTAATCTAGGGCATGGGGTGCTAAAGGACACAAATCCCGATAACCTTGTTAAAATAGTAGATATTGTCAAGTCAAGCCCAATCATGACTGCTTGATGGCCTTTGTGTATGCTCCATGCAATGCTGATATTATTCCGTCCGAATCATTTGGCATTCTTGCTATTTTGACTTCTATACCAAGCTCCTTGCATAAGGAAGAGCATTCTATACCTACATCGTACATCGTTTCGAGGTTGTCAGCGACGAACCCCAATGGTATTATAACGAGCTTTTTTATCCCGTTGGATGATAGCCCTTTTATTTGATTTTTTATATCTGGCGTTATCCATTCGCCAGGCATATCCGCAGCGCTTTGAAAACTTAGCGACCATTTGTTCCCGAAATTGCGCTCGATTTCATTCGCGGTCTTTATTATTTGCCTTCTATATGTTTCTAAGTTATCTTCCTTTGTCAATGGAAGGCTGTGTGCAGTGAATAAAAACACCCACTCCTTGCTGATGTTGAGGGCCGTTATGCTTTCCTTCCATGCGTTTATAAGTCCAAGTTCCGTATTCCACGACGTGACCTTTATGCATTTTGGAGAATAGTTGATCTCCTTCAGCGCCTTATCCAAATGGTCGTAATAGCTTCCAGTCCCTATTTTAGAATAGAATGGCGCGATAGGTATGCATATAAGTTCATCGATTCCAGCACGCATTGCCTCTTTTAATGCATCTGATATGTAAGGAGATGAATATTTCATGCCTACAAAAACAGGCACAGTTTCCCCATTGGATTTTAATATAGATGAAAGTTTAAGCGCGGTGCTGTTGGTAATTTCAAGCAATGGGGAACTTCCGCCTATTGCAGAATACCTATCCTTAAGGCGTTTAAGCTGTTCTGGAGATGGTTTTTTGCCACGCAATATGTTTGTGTAATATTCCTCAACGCCTTCCAAGCCGTTTGGTGTTCCGTAAGCCATTAAGAGTATACCGCGCATATTATCCACTTAAAGTTTTTCTATTCCCTTTATGCCTAATAATATTGGCGTTTCGGATGTTATCCATTTGCGCGCACGCGCATGCCTTAGCTCTTCCGTTACCGAAACCCATTCTGGAATGTTATTAAGCTCGTATAGCACTACAAATTCGTGATCTGATATGCCAAACGATTGCGTCGTGTAAGATACTATCCCTTTGTTGTGCTTGCTTTCCATTGCCATCTTTACATGCTCGGCAATTATCCTTTTCCTTTCTTCCTCATCAATCAAATACCATTCCGATGATTTGCTCATAGGATACGCTACAAAATATTTCGCATTGTCCAATTCTTTATGCGCATGCGTAAGCTTATATATTGATATGAACCCGTGTGAGGGCACTACGAATCCGGATAAAAGCCACTCAATCGCAAGCTTCGCATGCATTACAGTATCCGGATCCCTTGCCATAATCCAGAATATTATGTCCGAATCATGCCTTAATGACGTGTACAAAACGCTTTTTATGACGCCATCCTCAGATGAGCTGGATAATGCCAATTCCACTAAACGCTTTTTAATGGATTCCCTTGTGCTTTTTTTCGCCTGCCACCACTCCTTTGTTAGATAGAATGAGATCACTTCAGATACATAATCCTCCATTCGAAAAACCTATTTGCCCACACTTAATATTCAATAACTATCCTTAAAAGTATTTAGCAATTTACTATATTATTGGATACCTGCAGATATAGGATAAGATTAAATTTTGTTATTCCTGTAAATGCCATTGACATATCCGTATTTTGCCTTGTTGCAGCACATGGAATTTTACTCTGCATTGTATAAAAGGCTTAGAAAAGTATTAAAAGAGATAAAATGCTATTATAAATGCTTGGTGTTGCTTTGAGTAAAAAAAGGGAAATAGAGGAACGCTTTTTAAAGGATGAGCTATCCGATTTTAAGTTATACAGAAGTATAGAAAATAGCGAGAAGGATAAGAAGCTAAAAGAGCTCGTTTCAAAGCTTAAGAAAACGGAATACAAGCATGCTAAGATATGGGCTGGGATGCTTGGCGAAAATAATATAGAACACGTTTCGATACCGCTCACTGCAAGGCTGCGATTGTTCACGTATCCATTAGTAAGGCGCGTTCTTGGAGTAGCTTTCGTTACAAAATTGCTTGAAAGGAACGAAGCCAAGGGATTGAAGGAATACGTAGAGCTTTTATACAATAAAGGCTTGGGCAATAAAGAGCTTGGAAAGGTCAGGGACATAATATCGGATGAAGAGCAACATGAGAAGCTCCTGCTTCATGAGACCGAAAAGCACGAGGCAAGGCTCAACTATACGCGTTCCATAGTTTTTGGAATGAATGACGGATTAGTCGAAATACTTGCGGTTATAGCAGGACTGGCGATGGTGTCTTCATCAAGCGTAATAGTGG
>DAHXOG010000044.1 GCA_027364995.1 Candidatus Mancarchaeum sp. | reverse complement strand
GCCTTGGCTATGTCCTTGTATGTGCGGACCTCCCCTTTCGGTATCTTTGCGGTTTCTTTTAATACGTTTATCTGGAAGTCTGTAAGCCCTGCTTTTTGAAGCTTCAGCAAAACGCTTTTTTCCATTTTATGACCTATTGCTTTATCGCTGTGAACAGTATATATATGAAACCATGATAAGGTTAATATACCTATACTGGATAGTTGAATTGATAACATGTCTAACTCTGATTTAAATGTATGGCTTGACGGCAAGATCATAAAGTACGATGACGCAAAGGTGCCCATACTCACGCACTCGCTGCAATACGGGAGCGGCATTTTCGAAGGAATAAGGGCTTATGATGCGGAGGGCGCAGCGATATTCAGGTTGTCGGATCACATAGAGCGCTTCATGAAGACGGCGAAGATATATTCCATGAAGCTTGGCTACACAAAGGAGGAGCTCCAGAATGCCGTTATTGATGTGGTTAAATCCAACGGAATTAAGGAATGCTACATAAGGCCCTTCGCCTTTTATAACGATGACAATATAGGCCTTGGAGTCGAAGGCAAAAAGCTTAGCGTTTTTGTGGCCAACAAGCCGTTCGGCAAGTATCTCGGCAAGGAAGAGGACAACGGAGTGCGCGCGAAGATATCCACATGGGACAGATTGAGCTCAAGGACATTGCCCATACAGGCAAAGGCTTCAGGCAACTACCTTAATTCCATAATAGCCAGCATAGAGGCCAAGGCATCCGGATTCGACGAGGCCATAATGCTTTCATTGGATGGAAGCGTTGCGGAGGGCGCAGCAGAGAATATTTTCTTAGTAAGCAATGGACGCATAATAACCCCTGACATGGGTTCCGACATCCTTCTTGGGATAACAAGGAGCACCGTAATGGAGCTTGCCAAAGATTTGGGATACAGTGTAGAGGAGCGCAGGATACACAAGGAGGAGCTATATACTGCAGATGAGGTGTTCTTCGCAGGGACAGCAGTAGAGATAGCCGGAATCGTGAATATAGACGGCATAACCATAGGCAATGGCAAGGTAGGCAGCATAACAAGCGCATTGAAGAAAAAGTATATGGATGTTGTGCACGGCAAGGAAGAGAAGTACCTGAAATGGCTCACAAAAGTGTAATGCTGAATATAGCATAAATGCAGATTGGGTACCTACAGTTTCTTTACGCTTTTTTTAATATTATGAAAAATAGCTAGAGCAATTTCAGCTGTTTTGTGAACATGTCTATGTCTGAGGCTTTCCAAGGGCCTATGCCAAGAGCTGTCTTGCTTCCTGGAGGAACCTCGGTAAGCCCCGCATCGGTGACCAGCGCGCACGGTATCTTCTTGAACTTATACGCATTGTAAAGCTTGACCAATGAGTCCTCATCGCTGACCTTTAGCACTATTTTTTTCTCGCCAGTGTCAAGCCATTCCTTTGCTATTTCGTTGTCATGCCTTTCGGCTTCGAAATAGCTCATGAGCGATGCATGCGCTGCCTGCGCCGCTGTCTTGCCCTTGCTCATTTTTAAGTCGGACCTTATTATTATTGCCTGCTTTATCTCTTCCATACGTGCGCCGATGCATTATTTAAAAGCAATATAAGTTATAAGCTTTGGTTTATAATTGTTTTCAGAAAATCCCTAAACTGTGAGTGCTTGAATGTACAATTACATTGATTTTATTTATACGCTTATAATATACCCCATAATATACATATTCCCCGCTTATGCGGCCAACGGCGCACCTGTAATATTTGGAGGAGGGAAGCCATTGGATATGGGAGCGAAGCTTATGGGAAAAAGGGTTTTTGGGGACCATAAGACATTCAGGGGCACGGCATCTAGCCTTATAGCAGGAATAGCTGTCGGCCTTATAGAGTACCCATTCTTCCATTATATGCTGCCTGTGGCCATATTGCTTGCAATAGGCGCAAATTTCGGCGACCTTATAGGCAGCTTCATAAAAAGGCAGATAGGCATGAAGTCAGGGAAAAGCTTCCCTGTAATGGACCAGTATGGCTTCTATGTATTCGCTTTGCTGTTCGCATTTATTTTCTACAATGTGGGAATGCCTACGCTTTATGGGCTTGTTTTCATAACAGTGCTTACAGGAGTAACGCACCTTCTTACCAACATAGGAGCCCACAGATTGAAGCTCAAGGACGTGCCATGGTAGGCATTTTTCCACAATGCCACATATTGCCAAGCATGAATTACATAGGACATAATGCCAGGCATTTTGCAAAGGGTTTAAATTCCCTCAAACATAAAAATTAATAGAGTGAATGGATGTCAATTATGCAAGCGGATGTAGTGCTTTGCTAGATGGTATGTGAAATGTCGAAAAGCTTGAATGATAACGTAAGGAGCGAAAGAGTACGCAATATACTTAAACAGAACAAGCACGCGCCGTTATGGTATTATAGGATAGAGGACCTGGCGCTGAACATACGCGCAAACAAGAATTTTCTTGACGCAGTGCTTGTGGCGGTTGCATTCATAACCATCGCAGCCGCATTTCCGTTCTACCCCTATGCATTGATATTATTGATACTTGTTTTACTATTTGCAGCAACCGAATACCACCCGTTCTTGGGATTAATACTGCTTATGCTTGTAATGCTGCCCGTATTCATTTACCAATCCCCTGCGATGGCATGGATATTCCTTTTCATACTAAGCTTTTCGCTCATATACGGATACCTGCATTACAGGACAATAATATTCATGTATATACTGATAGCCTCTACATTCTCAGTGCTTGGAGCCATAATAGCGATACCCGCAGCGATATTCGCGATACTTACCATAGGGTTCAAACGCTCCGCGCTAATGTTTCTTTTTGTAGTGTTCGCCATAGTAATATTTTCAGGGGTAACTGGCATAACTACAAGCGCCCTTGTGCCTTACAACGGCAATCTTGTGCACAGCTCCTTCACGGTCAAGGACTTCGGCAGCGACCTG
Source organism: Candidatus Mancarchaeum sp. (assembly GCA_027364995.1). Classification (GTDB taxonomy): domain Archaea; phylum Micrarchaeota; class Micrarchaeia; order Micrarchaeales; family Micrarchaeaceae; genus Micrarchaeum_A. The sequence continues at coordinate 3,307 of DAHXOG010000044.1, read as the reverse complement.
AATTATACGCATTCCAAGCTGCCTATGCTAACCGTATCTGATTTTGTAACAGGTACGGAAGTAGGGATTAAACTATTCGATTCCCATAACGCCATAAGCAGCATAGACTTAACATTCGCCATGATGCTCAGTGCCGCTTCGAAGGAACTGCTTTATATCCTTATGCTGCCAGTATTCGTGGCTGCGGCATTTGTAGTGGAAAAGCTCGCAATAAACAGCAGGTCGAGATACAAGGGGAGCAGGGCCGCAGTTGCAGGCATAATAATACCGATAGGATATGCTTTGACAGCATACCTGCAGCCCCATGTAAGCGTAAATTATGCAATTCCGTTCGCAAGCTTTGCAATAGCCCCCATATTGCTGGGAGTATTGGAATTGTATAGATTCAATGTTGTCAAGGCGCTTGAGGTTAAGAAGCAGGATACCCGCATGAAGTTTGGGGAGGCGTTTGAGGACCTGCAGCAGGGCACTACAACTGAAACATTCGATGACATAGGAAACTATGAGAATACGAAGGCCGAGCTTAAGGAGGCCATCATAGCGCCCATAGAGAGGAAGGGAATATCCAGGGCGTATAACATAAAGCCCGTAAAGGGAATAATATTCTTCGGTCCTCCCGGAACGGGCAAAACGCTCATGATGAGGGCGCTGGCCAACGAGATCCACGCCAATTTCTTCTACATAAGGGGTACGAGCATAGTCTCTGCGTATACTGGAGAATCGGAAAAGATATTGAGCAATATATTCAGCATAGCGAACAAGAATATCCCATGCGTATTGTTCATAGACGAGATAGATTCGATGGCCATGAGCAGGGATTATGAGGCCGATGAGGTGCACAGGCACATATTGTCGCAATTGCTGCAGGAATTGGACGGCTTCCAGAAGCTTGAGCATGTGATAGTGGTTGGAGCGACGAACGTTCCGGACAAGCTTGATCCGGCATTGCTCAGGCCAGGAAGGATGGATAGGGCAATCTACATGCAGCTGCCCGATTTCAACGGAAGGAAAAAGATATTCGAGATATACTTAAGGGACCTGCCGTTGGGCAAGGACGTTAACCTTGATACATTGGCTGAGAAGACGCCCAGGTATACTGGCGCCGACATAAAGGCCTTGTGCCAAAGCGTATCGCAGATGGTTGCTCAGGAGGCTGCCAACGAGCACAAGATACTGGAGATATCCATGGACGACTTCCTTAGCGTCATAAAGACGACAAAGCCTTCGACCACGCTCGCCCAGATAGAGAAGTACAACACTTTCAAGATAGACTTCGAGAGGCGCATGGGCAACGATACAACCTCAAAGAACAAGGATGACGTTACATTCGACAAGGTGATAGGGCTTGATGCCGCAAAGAAGGCCATAGTGGAGGCCATACAGATACCATTGATGCACCCTGACTTATTGGAGAAATACGATATAAAAACCATAAACGGCATGCTGCTGTTCGGCCCCCCGGGAACAGGCAAGACAATGCTCATGAAGGCCGTTGCAAGCGAATTGAGCGGCATAACTCTTCTGGAGATAGATGCTCCATCGCTGCAGAATGAGGGCATAGAGAATGCAAATGCAAAGCTCAAGGCCATATTCTACAGGGCTATGGAGAACAAGCCTGCCATAATATTCATAGACGAGATGGACGGGCTTGTAATAAATAGGGAGAATGCAAGCGAGATAAGCGCGCAGATAACAACGGAGATGCTCAAGGACATGGACGGGTTGAAGCAGATGAGCAATGTTATAGTGGTTGGGGCCACGAACAGGCCTGATGTGCTTGACCCTGCCATACTAAGGCCGGGAAGATTCGACAAATTGATATTCATAAAGCCTCCGGACGAGCCGGCAAGGGAGAAATTGTTTGCGGAATATTTGGAAAAAGCACCTAAGGCAGCAGACTTAGACCTTAAGGAGCTGGCAGGGCTTTCAAAAGGCTTTACGGGAGCGGACATAGCTAATGCCTGCAGGGAGGCAAAGACCAAGGCCTTGCAGCGCACAATAAAAAGCGGAAAGGAGTCAAGCATAACAATGGAGGATCTAAACTCTATAATAAGAGCCACAAAGCCATCTGCCCCGGATGTGGTCATGTCCCAGTATTTAGCATTCTACGCCAAGTATGGTCAGAGATAATGTTTATGAATACATGTCCACCCCCTTTGACACATGCTTCGCCAATGCAACTTTACTTATGTTGCATTATCCGTGCATTATTTATGCCAATTATTTTATGCTCATGATCCTTGAATTTGCATCGGCATAAGCTATAATGGAGCCGTTCCTCTCGATTATGCTGCAGAACTCTACCCTTATAGTGCTGTTCAGTGGCATCCTTTTTATGCATGATGCAGGATAGCCCACACATGACACAGCCAATGCTGTTGTGCTGTCGCTTATCTTTGCCAACACCGCATTTGATGCTGCTCCGCCTTGACTTTTTGGCAGCCTCTTTTCTGGACCGACCTCAATAAGCTTGCCAATGATGTCGACTCCGCGTATGCCAGGCTTAAGCCTTGAAAGCCTGCTTATGCATGTATTGGACTGCTCCAGCCTTTCTATTACGGTATTCATTGTGGATTTTAATGTGCCTGTTCTGAAATCTATTTTAAGGGATTTGATTGTTACCTTGTCGTCCCTACTTATATTCAATTTGCCTAATAGTCGTGAAGACTTTTTTGATAGAGTTACCATCACAGTATCGCCTTCCTTGCCGAGCACTATAGTCCTTGAGAATGTTGTTTTCTCTCCGAATTTTTTTATTACAGGGTTAAGTACCCTATAAACCTTATCCGATATGTCTACTTTTCCGGCATTGAATCCTTCTAATATGCCATTCGAATTGCTATCCAATAGCATTGCCATACCATGTGCATCGAAAGGCATGCCATAATCCAAATTAACATTCTCGTATTTCGAATAGATTGCTGCGGCCTGCTCTCTTGTAAGCATGCCGTCAAAATAGTCTATTACGTCATCAGGGCTTTTTATCATATGACTTTTCACCATATCGCTTACATCATATTGCTTTCCATATCTTACTCGATCTGGGGGCTTTCGCTTATGCCATTTACAAAATCCTTATATGTGGTTGGATTCTTTACTAATTCCTTAAGCACGCTGTCGCTGCGGTAGAAATCATATCCCAGCATATCCAATTGCTCATGCGAGATCGGCGCCATGCGCTTTATTACGGGGAATAATGCCTTGAACAGTCCAAGCGGCAGCTGCGGAACTGCCTTCTTGCCGAACCTTTGCCTGAATATATTGAACATGTCTCCGAACCTTAGCCTTTCCTCGCTGCAGACGTTGA
>DAHXOG010000043.1 GCA_027364995.1 Candidatus Mancarchaeum sp. | reverse complement strand
AGCAATAATGCTTCGTTTTATATTTCGCATTTATGCCTGTATTGGATTATTTGCCTCAAATATCTTAATTTTTTAACGCTTTTATTTTAATGCCATTATTCTGATTAGCGATGGCTTTTACATGCGCGTAGAAAATCAGAGTGCATGACTGCATTATTTTCCTTATTGATTTTTGCAGGCATTGATTGGTAGAGATTTGAATTGACATAGTGACTCAGCAATCGAATCGGCGAATCTGTCCTTTTGTTCACTGCTATTATTGCAAAGGTTACACTACTCGTACTGTTTAATAAATGTGGACTTCGCGGGATTTTCGCGATTTGTTTCGAACCCGCAACCTCCTGCCTGCCAGACAGGCGCGCTACCGTTGTGCCAGAAGCCCACAGGATAAGCTTATACTGGAGATATCCACAATATGTTTCCTCCACGCAACAGTATAGTGCCGAGCTTTGCCTTTAGCTCTCCGTCATTGAGCTCTTCGGCTGCATCCAGCACTATGTTCATGTGGGCATCGAAGGATGTTACCATGCCTCGTATGCTCATTCCGCCCTTAAGCTTTATCAGAACCTGCTGACCTATTACTTTGTTTAAAAGATCGAATGGTCTTTCTTGTGACATTATATACACCAGAAGAAATGTATTATTAAGTTTATTGTTAAGATTTAAAACACTTTCTTATTTTTATGCTTTAATCGCCATGTTTGGATATTTCATTCTTTAGGAGAAATGCCCATTCTTTTGCACATTCTTCCCACGTAAAGCGCATTGCAGACTTATGGACTGCATTACCCCATTTGCTTATGTTGGAAATTATCTTTCTGAATGCAGGGCCGAATTCATCCATATCTTTTATCGTTATACCTAATTTATACTTGTTAATAATATCGCTTACGCCATACGCATCCAAGGCTATAGTGGGCGTACCCGATGCTGCAGATTCCAGTATCGAATAACCAAAACCTTCTGCAACCGAGAAATTGAGATTTAACCATGACTTTGAAACTATTGACGAAAGCTTATTCGTAGTTACCCTTCCATGCATGAAAATATTTTTGCTTCCGAGCATTTTTACTGCAAAGCTTACCTCTTTTGATGAAGGTCCTGAGCCTATGATATGCAATGATGTATTTGGATCTACCGTGATTGCTTTTTTGAATGCTTCGATTGCCATGAGTGGCCTCTTATAATCGCGCATCCCTGAAAAATAGACCATTGATGGATATTTTGTCTTTTTTGATTTCCTGAAAATCCCGTGGTCAACCCCCGGAGGTATGATGTGTATCCTTTCCTTTTTTATGCCTAAAGACCTTAAATCTTTGGCGGATGGCTCGGATTCGGTTATAAATGTGGATTTAGGAAATATCGACTTGTATCTCTTTTCTATAGACTTTACGAAAAGAGCCTGTGGAAGAGGGAGTTGCCCGGATATTGTACGGGAATGCATATGCCTGAAATAGACCACTACTGGCTTATCCGTATAAATACGCGATACCCATGGAATTGCATGGGCCATATCCTCTATTATGATATCGGGGTTGGCTGCCTTAATGGTTTTGCGCACATTGTAGTGCTCTGCCATATTTGAGCCATAGCGCATTATGGACACTTCCCTATATGTTTCTTCCTTATTGGTAGTTCCATCACTAACAGAGCAAAGGGTAACTGAGAAACCGTATTTGGCAAGCCTTGATGCTATCTCTATTATGCTGCGCTCGGCACCGCCGGCCCTGCTATGCTTTATGTCCCTGTGGTTGAACCACAATAATCTTATCTTTTCAGGCATGCAAAGCAGGACTTGAGGTTAAATTATTTTTCCGAATAATTGCTCTTTATCTTTTTGAGGTCTTCTTTCTTGACCGCCAGCTTTATCCTTCCAGTGCCGACCGCTATCTGCTTTCCTATGAGTATGTTTTCAGCTACCCCTTTCAACGGGTCGCGTTCACCAAAAACGCTTGCGTTTATGAAATGCTTCACGGTCTCCTCGTATGCGGCCCTTGCCAGCACAGATGCCTTGTCTCCAGCTATACCATGCCTGCCTATGCTCCTTATGGTGCCGGTGTATGTCATTGTGTCGGCAACAAGGCTTATGTGCCTGAATCCTATTCCGAAGCCCTCTTCCGAAAGCGTTTTCTGTATCTCGGAAGCTATGAGATTCCTTGCGGCTTCGACGCCGTATACCCTTAGAACCTCGAATATGTCGTTGGAGTATATGCGATCCTTGTCCACGCCGTCTATCTCTATGACCCTTGCCATATTGCTGCCGTTCGTAATTATATAGAATGACTTATCGTCGCTCTGCTGTATGACGGCCTTGAAAATGCCAGGTATTCCTGCAACTGCAAAATTTAGCATATGTACGAATGATGTGCGTATGCTTTTCACATCCTTCTTGCTTTTGTATTTTACTGATATGGAGCCTGATTCCGCTGAAATGTCTATGCCATCAAAATTGTTCTTTATCCTTGATGTGACGTGCGCCAATGTCAATCCGTTGGCAGAAAGCTTCTCTTTGCTGAGATTGAATTTTATCGTGCCTGCCTTTATGTCTTCATCGTAGCTATCCAGCAGCGAATTAAGCTTTACTTCCTCTATCTTCTGCTTTAGCTGCTTGACCTTCTCATAATCACGGGCTATTGACTTTTCGGGCCTTATGCGCATTATGGGAAGCTTTACGCGCTTCCTTGCGTCTATTATCTCTATGACCCTTGGCAAGCCGGTAGTCGTTACCACCGATGAAACTCCTGCCGTGTGGAACGACCTCAATACCATCTGCGTTGCGGGCTCGCCAAGCGACTGTGCGGCTACAACCCCTACAGGTTCCCCGTATGATACCATAAGCTTTTGCTTTCTAGATTCCTTTAAGGTTTTTGATTCTGACATGATATATCACTCAAAGCTTTTGATCCATTACCATTTCCATTGTAGGATCTACACCGTCTCCTCCGTATATTGTCTGTATGAGCGCACCGCTGGCGTCCTTGACGCTAAGATTGGTCTCCACATAGAAATCCTGCAATGCGTTTATGAAACGGCGCTGCAGGTATCCGCTAACCGCAGTTACCAATGATTTTGTCATTGCGGAGTCCCTTGAACCCATTCCGTGCATGTATAATTGCAGCGGGTTAAGGCCGTCCTGATAGCCGTTCGATACGAAGCCCTTGTTCTCCGGGTTCTTCGTGCCCTTCTTGAAGAACGGAAGCACCCTTCCGGAATATCCGCGGGATGGACGCTTTCCCCTTACCTGCTGCTGCCCCAAGAACAATTTTATCATAAGCATGTTAAGCAGGCTACCTCTCGCTCCTATTGTGGCAAGCATGTACGCGCCGTTGCTCTCGTCTGTTGTTGATGATATTAGCTTTATTGCCTTTGCCCTTGCCTCTTCCAGCTGTGCAAGCAGCATGAGCTCGTATGTCTCCTTGCTTGTGTAGCCCGGCAATCGCTCAAGCTTTTTGCTCTTGTAGATTTTTGTGAGCTCTGCCACCTTGCCTTCAGCTTCCGCTATTATCTCGGTGCGGTTTGTTATCTGCTTTTCGGTGTTGTAATAGTCTTTTATTCCGACGCTGAGACCATACATGTATACCACGCGCAGGCACAGGTTTGAAAGCTGCAGTATGAACTGCTCAACAGTGTCAGGGCCGTAGTCAACGAAAAGCTTTGCCAGGAGTATTGCTCCGGAACCCACCATCTTGTTGTCTATTATCCCTGATTTGAGATTGCCGTTCTTTATCTCTACCTTATTGCCCTTGAAGCTATATTCGAAGTCAAAGTCCTTCGGCAGAAGCATCGAGAATATCTTTTTGCCCGAGTACTTGCCGTTGCGTTCAGGGCTCGGAAGCTCGTATATGTTGATGTTGGAAAGCATCAGCATGGTTTCCTGCTTGTCGAAATATGAATCATCCCTTGTGAGAAGATACGCACCTGCTATCTCATCCTCTATTAAGAACGCTATTGGCCTGCCGTCCTTTGCGTTGAGCAGTGTGTTCTTCGGCTGCATAAGGTAGCGAGCTTCTGCCTGCGCCTCTATTGTCTGCGGCACGTGCAGGTTCATCTCGTCCCCGTCGAAGTCTGCGTTGTACGGAGTCGTTATCGAAACGTTCATGCGCAACGTTTTCCCAGGGAGCACCTTGACCCTGTGTGCCATTATGGATGCCCTGTGCAATGTTGGCTGCCTGTTGAAAAGCACTATGTCGTTGTTGACAAGCTGCCTTTCTATTATGGTCCCAGGCTCTATTGAATTCAGTATCTCTTCCCTGTTCGTATCCGTAAGCCTCTTCCTCATGCCGTCCTTGCTTATTATGTTTACCGCAGTAGGATATGAGGTATTGCTGACGTACTCCTTGCCCTTCTCAATGTTCCATTTGGTAACATAGAACGGCACGGTCATATTTTCGGCTATGCGCATCGGTATTCCTACCTGGTTTATCGTAAGGCTTGAATCTGATGATATTACAGTTCTTGCCGAGAAATTGACCCTTTTTCCTGAAAGGTTATACCTCAGCCTTCCCTCCTTGCCCTTCAGCCTTTGAGCCAATGTCTTTAATGGCCTTGTGCTCCTGTGCCTTGATACCGGCACTCCAGGCGTCTCGTTGTTGAAATATGTAGTGACGTGGTATTGCAATAGTTCCCATAAATCGTCTATTATTATTTGCGGCGCGCCTGCATCTATGTCCTGCTCAAGGCGCTGGTTTATCCTCATGACCTCTACAAGCTTGTGCGTCAGGTCGTCTTCGCTCCTCTCTCCTGATTCCAGCGTTATTGAAGGCCTTACGTTAACAGGAGGCACCAGTAATGCCGTGAGTATGAACCACTCCGGCCTTGTGGCTGTGCCGTCAATGCCCAATAATGATAGGTCGTCGTTGCTTATGCTGGACAGCCAGTCCATTATCTCGTCAGGCTTCATCTTGTTGCCGTTTAAATAGAAGAATGTGGGCCTTTCGAATTTCAGCTTTTGCTGTGCCGTGCCGCAATACGGGCATTTTTTAACGGACTTGAGCTTTTTGGTGAGTATGGCAAGCGATGATGTCTCCGGGAACGTCTCGATCTCCTCTTCGTCGATGGTTATGAAGCCTTTTATCGCAGGCCTTAGCTCTGCTATCTGTGCCTCGTCCAAAAGGATCCTGTGGCAGCTTTCGCATGTTGACTGCAATAGCAGGTATATTGACTTTGAGAATTCTGGATGTATGACTGGCCTTACCAGTTCTATATGCCCGAAATGGCCTACGCAGCTCTTCGCCCTTCCTCCGCAGGTTTTGCATTTTAGTCCTGGGTCTATGACGCCAAGCCTCTGGTCTACAAGCCCGCCGTCTATTGGATAGCCGTCCTCATTGTACGTGTCTGGCACTATGAGCTTTGCGACGCTCATCCTCTTTACTTCATCAGGGCTTACCACAGTGAATCTTATGTGGTCTATTATCTCAGCTTGAACCATTCATATAACCTCAATCGCTTTTTAACCTTATCCTTGCCAGCAGATGCATGGACTTGAGCTCGTCAAGCAGAAGCTTGAACGCATAGCTTATCTCCACCTCTTCCAGCTTGTTGCTGCCGCATGTCGGGCATATTGGTGTATTCTTAATGTAGTCGTAGTATCCTATGTCTCCGCAGTTCTTGCATATCCATACCGGAGCCTTGTCGCTCTGGTCAAGCATGCGCTCTTTTATGAGCAGGCTTGCTCCGTGCCCTACTAGCGCGTCGCGTTCCATCTCTCCGAACTTAAGGCCTCCCCTCCTTGGCTTACCTTCTGTCGGCTGCCTTGTCAGTATCTGCACCGGACCTCTGCTCCTCACCTGCAATTTCAGGCTTACCATATGCCATAGCCTATGATAGTAAACCACGCCGTTGAAAAGCTGTGCGGAGAACTTTTTGCCAGTCCTTCCGTCATAGAATTGGTCGTCCCCGAACTTCTCGAATCCATAGTTCTCGAGTGTTTCTGAATATGAGTCTATAAGCTCCTTGCCGTGCTTTGAGAACGGCGTTCCGTCCTTGGTTCTCCCCTCTAGCGAGGCTGCCCTTGCACCAAGCATCTCCAGTATATGCCCGTAAGTCATCCTGTTCGGAAGACCTATAGGGTTTAGCAGCATGTCAGGCACTATGCCCTCTTTCGTATATGGCATGTCCTCTTGCGGCACTATTAATGCCGTTACGCCCTTCTGGCTTTGCCTGCTTGCGAACTTGTCTCCTACCTCAGGTATCTTTATGCTCCTGATCCTTACCTTTATTATCCTTGTCGCTCCTGTTGTTTCGCTGAACATAACGCTGTCGACTATGCCTGATTCTCCTGAACGCAGCGTTACAGAATTGTCCCTGCTGCGCTCCTCGCCTACGCCGAAGCTTGTCTGCTCTTCCAGG
>DAHXOG010000042.1 GCA_027364995.1 Candidatus Mancarchaeum sp. | reverse complement strand
CGAAACAGATAAGCCAGAAGCGAGAGCAGTAACATTACCAGAAATGAAAGCGCTATTGCGGTAGTGGTTATGCTCTTGAATATATAGTCAAAGCCGAACAGCAATGAGCTGAAGAGTACAATGCCAAAAGCTATGCCTATAGCTATTGATTCCGCAAATCCTTTGGAAAAGCGCATGTTTAGGGCTATGACAGTGCCGAAGAATGCAGGGAGCAACGCTATTATCAGCCAATAGAGCATAAAAACACAATTTTATTATACTTTAATGCATCATGATTTAATGATATTTGCTCATATGATTATAAAGTGCACATGTTGCATGCCGCATTGGCAAGTTTAACGGCTTGAAGATTATTTATATGAAGATTAGCGTTTTTTCTAAGGCGATCATAGCGATAATAGTATTGGCGATAATACTTTTTGCAGTTCCGTTGCTGAAGGGAGTCAAATACAGCAACACTGCTGGCGGTGGCGTCACTACTACAGTAACACCAGTGCAAAGTACCCAGATAAGCAAGCTGAAGAACATCACATACGAATATTTATACAAGGCCGGGGCCAAAAGCCCGTATGCAACAGTAAAAATGATCGGCATAAGCAATATCTCTTCCAATGCAAGCAGCAAAACCGTATACCCCGGAAAGCTTTTCTCGGTACGTATGCTTTATCATGGATATTTTGGCTTCAATTCCGTAACTTATAACAGTACGGCTTTCCTGAAGAATACGATGGACCTGTATTATTTCGGCTATAGGGAGGCAGGGGCGCACAACCTGTTAGTTTATGATAACGTAAACAATGTCTCAAGCTATTTCGCGCTTAAGAATACAAGCATGTCTAGCCCTCCGGGGCTTAATCCGGTGAATTACCTTATGGAGACCGCTTACCTCGAACCTACGGCAAACGCAAGCGGTAAGTCGTGGGAATTCTGCGGGGGCATATTTATAACGTACTTGAACAACACCGATGGCGGGCAGGTCTTCGGCGCATTGAGCTATAACGGCACATACGTTTACAACTCCAGCCTGCTTAATTTTGTTTCGAATAATTGCACGAGCGTTGATGTGGCATGAATAAGCATATGGATAGGAGGCGCGCATTTGTATACCTGGTACTCTTGCTCATAGTTGCAAACGCAGCCTATTATGGATTTACGCATTATGAGGGTCCAAGCGTTTACGGCGATGACCCCAATTATGCCTACCTTGCAAGCTCGCTGCTGCAGGGCAGTTATGTCATGAACCCAGGATATATATTCTCGCTCAGGGTTATGCAGTTTGCGCCAATAGCGATGTTCTATGCCATATTCGGAATACATACGTATTCAGCTTCTGCATGGGACATATTCTCATACTTAGGGGCAATCATAGTTACATTCCTGCTTGGCAGATTCTTCTATAACGATAAGGCTGGGCTCATGGCGGCGTTCGCGATAAGCATATTCCCGCTGCTTACCAAGTACGCAGTAACCATGGGCGAAGACCCTCCCTTGATGTTCATAACATCGCTTGCCGTGCTGATGCTGCTTTACGGCATGAGAAGCCATAGGCCAAGGTATTATATGGCAAGCGGATTGCTGCTCGTAGTTGCGTGGCTCATAAGCTATGAGGCGGGTGTAGCAATAGCGTTCGTGCTCATCCTCGGCATTTATGAGACGGCAAAACGCCTGCACGAGCACAGGAGGGCTTTCAAGAACCACATGGCAAAAATCTACAATGAGATCGTTAACAGCATTACAAAGGGGCGCTATTCCGATGCCTATCGCGGGGCAAAGCGCTTGTACGTATGGATTGGGAAGCAGGGCAGCACATTCCTTGTAATCGGGGCAATAATAGGCTTTATGGTTACCTTCATATTCAGCGCGTTTTATTCCAATTCCGGGCCATATGTGACCATAACAAGAAACCTGAATTTCTATAGCTCCGTTGGCAGCAGCGTGAACGGGCTTCCGACAATACCTACGACAGATGTAAGCCTTATGTTTTATTTCAAGGATATGTTCCCTTACCATTTCGTGGAAATGCTAGGGGAGCATATGAGCATTGCGCAGTTCCTTAATACGCTTAATAACAATGTTTTCGGCTTAGGCTCGTTGACTGAATTCGGGCTTACGTTTTACGTGCTTGTAATTGCGATAGTAATACTTGTCATTGCTAAGGAGCGCAAGGCAGTATTCCCGGCAGTATGGTTCGCCTTCATGTTCTTATTCCTGCAATTCGGGCCTATGTCTGCCGGAATAAGCCTTAATCCCTTAAGCATACATTACATATTGGCTTACAGGCTCGGAAGATTCCTGATAATAACGCTCCCGGCGGCTGCCGTCTTAATAGGCATAGCGTTTTCCAAGCTCACGGAATTCAAAAAACGCTATTTCATGGTGGCTGGTGTGATATTGGTGATACTGCTTTTCTCGTTCATGTATTTCAACAACTCCACGATTTCGTATTTCTGGTATTACTGGCAGTATTATCCGGAATCCCTTGTGCTGCCTGCCGGGCATTTCATAAGGTATGACAGCAATGCCACAGCAAATACGCCAATATACTCTGAAGCTTTCTATAACGGAGCCATAGTGCCCTATAACGGTGCTGATTTGCCGGAGTACCTTGGCAATCCCTCTACTGGGATGCTTACTGCGGTGAATGCCACAAAAGCATGCGATTCATTCACTTCCGGAGCGTATGTGATATGGCAGGGCGGACCGCATTGCAGCAACTGGGTCGATGTTTATAATATTACTGCGCCAAAAGGCATACCGAAGTACTTCGTGGAAAGCGAGACGCCGCAGTTGCCTTATATTCCGACAAATGTTTATTATGTTGAATAGACTGGCATATAGTATAATATAAAATATGAATTGCATCAATAATTTATTGGAAGATTAGATGGGCGCAAGATTTGGAATTGTAACTGGCTTGATTTTGGCTTCTTTGCTAATTGCGCTTGCGATGGCTGCCAATTCTTATGCAGCGCAGGCAGGCAATTCTTGCAGCGTTAGCTTTTCCTCAACGCACAACAGCATTCTTCCGCAAAATTGCGAAGGAAGCAGCATAAGCTTTGTAGACGAAGTAAGCAATGCCAGCCTTTATTGCGATGCTGGCTCAAGCGTCTCAAGCGTGTTTTTCGGCAATAATACATATAACAATACGTTGTTCAACTGCACCTTCTCGGATGCAAAGATAAGCAGCATGCACAATGCCAAGAACAATATAATAAGCCCTTACGGGAATTACAACACCTCTTTCGTAGGCAACAAGTCGAATGTGGCAATAGGGTATTATTTCACGTTCGTTCCCAGAGGTCCTAACGGGAATTATTCATTGCAGGGATTCACAGCAGTAATGCCCGATGCCTTGGTTGTATTCAACCCAGGTGTTGGAGGTTCGCAGCAGACCAATTATACCGATATCGTGCAAGATGCGGAGCAGCATAACTATACGCTGCCCAGATTCGGCTATTATGCTCCCGGACCCGTAATCAAAGGGCCGAGCAGCTTCGCCTTGGATGTCTATAAGATATACAAGAACCGTACCTTCAGCTATAACCCGTATTTTTTCATAAGCCCGTTCTGGGGCTGGGACGAGCTTACCTTTAAGGTCTTCAATATAACGGGCAATATGAACTTCACCCCCACATTGGTTTACCCCCGCATGACAGAGAATGTGCAGTTTCCTGACAATACGTCGATTTGGTGGAACTATACCGTTGTGAAGTACAGCAACGCGACAAACATGACCTTCCATTTCTGGAGCGGCTATCAGGTATCCCCTACAGGAAAAATAATGCACGTAGTCCGCAATGTTACAAACGGGAACTACGATTTCAATAGGGGCATGCAGCAACCTGGAATACACGAAACCATTGCTGTGCTGAAATCCCCGGAAGCAAAGGAGCATGATAATTCCACCACGGAAACGTATGGCGTAGGGCTTGCATTCTGCACCCAAAAGGAGCCGGCATTATTCATGAGCGGATATTACACCATGGCCCAAAAGTATTTGGGCTTGCTGAATACATTCTTCCCTTCAAACGTTACGTGCACCAATGCGCTGAGCATAGTGAGCAGCAATATAACCATAAACTGCAAGGGAGGGACTATAAACTCCACAAATACCACGATAGACATGCTTAACGCGGATAATCAGGTATTCGAGAACTGCAAGATAAGGGGCAATGCACTTAATGCTCGTGACGCAGGAAATATACGCATATACAACAGCACCATAACGGCGAACAACGCCACCAATATTCCTTTCATGCTTAACGATTCGAGCTTATACTTATATGGGACCAATGTTACCGGCTACTCAAGGGATCCTGTGCTTGTCGGCAATTCTACCATAAAGTCGTATAATAGCACTTACGTAACCGCAACGACAACCATAGACTATAATTCCACAACGATAGCCCCAACAAACAATAGCGTGCCGCCAGCAAAAATAGGCAATTTTGCAATAGGCATATACTCCCACATAATAGAATTTGTCATAATATTCGTATTTTTCACGATAGTAATAGCAGGGCTTTACTTGGCTGTAAGTAAGATTAGCGCAGGCAAACATTGGCAGCGCAAGTAGCAGGATAAACGGAAAAGGCAATGCTTATGGCTTGTAGCCGAACTTCTTGAGCAGATCCCTGCGCGCCTCTATGTGCTTTTCATCCTCTATGCCCAAAGCGCATTCTCCGTCGACAACGCCTATTACCGCCTTGCCCAGCTCGGTGCTTACAGTTATTACCTGCACCCTGTTTGCGGTCGCGCAGAATATTTCCGATACCTCCGGGACTTCCCTTATAGACCTTACAACGTTTATGGGAAATGCGCCGTAAAACAATATTATGAATGTGTGCCCTGCGGATATGCCCATTGCGTTTTTCTTTGCAGCCTCTATCAATTCGTTATCGTTGCCTTCAAACCTTACTAGCCTTTCCCCACTGGCCTCCACGAACCCTATGCCGAATTTTACGTTGGGAGAAGATGATGCCATCGCCCCGTAAAGATCTTCCGCGGTTTTTATGAAGCCCGCATGGCCTATTATGCACTGCCATTCCTCCTTTTTATATACCTCATAAGCGTTCATCTCCATTTTAAATCACCTTTTTCCATTTATATAGGATATTACTACGATATCTTCAAAAAACAGATGCTTTTTCCCAAGTATCTCGGCTTTAAGCCTCTCGACATCCAGCTCGTATTTGTTTATGCTGCTCTCCACCATTATTACCCTGCCGTCTTCGGCCAAATGCCTGTAAGAGTCTTTTATGAATGCGTCTATAAGCTCACGCCCGTCTTCACCTCCTTCGGTCGCCATCTTAACATAATCGTTGCTTTCAGCGCCCAGGCGCGCGGATTCTAGGTAAGGTGGATTAAATATTATGGTGTCGAATTTGCCCTTTATCGATTCGAAAAGGTTGCTGACTGCGAATGTTCCCTCGACGTTGTTCTGCTCGGCATTATGCCTCGCGCATTTTATGGCATGGGAGCTTATGTCGGAAAACGTTACCTCGCATCCCGCCTTTGCTGCTATTATGCCCTGTATTCCTGTTCCTGTGCCCATGTCAAGGACTTTGCCGCGCGCAAGTTTGCTCACGGAGTCAGCCAATAGGTCGGAATCCTCCCTTGGCCTGTATACGTTATGGCATTCGGTTATCCTTATATTGTTTTTTATGTACAATGTGACACCTTCGGCAGATACAGATGATTACACGAACTAATTTATCTTTAACTATATTAAGAGTTATGATAAAATGGACTTTTTAGAGTATATAGAGCAATACAGGAAATTGGTTTACGATAAAATATGTGAATATGTCCCGATGAAAGAGCCCTTGGAGCATTATAAGATAACGAGGGATTACATAGACAGGCAGGGAAGCTACAGGAGGCCTGGACTGGTTATGCTTACGGCGCAGCTTTACGGAGCTAAGCCAGAGGATGCGCTGCTGCCAGCCGCCGCGCAGCAGCTTTCCGAAGACTGGATATTGATACAGGATGACATAGAAGATGATTCTGAATTAAGGAGGGGCCTTCCCGCATTGCATAGGAAATACGGGGTAGTGCATTCCATAGATGCCAGCGACACTGGCCAGATAGCGATGTGGCGCATGCTGAAAGATTATATCATAAGGGCGGGCATAGAAAGGGGAAACTTGGTTTATGAAAAATTCTACGATATGCTTAACTATACAGTAGAAGGGCAGTACGTAGAGAATAAGTTCATACACGATACCAAGGACCTCAAAAAGGCCGATGAAAGCCTTTACTTCAGGATTGCGGATAGCAAAACATGCTATTACACTGTTTACGGGCCCATGCAGATCGGCGCCTTAGTCGCAGGGCAGGGCAAGGACACGCTTGAACTGCTCAAGAAGGTAGGGGAAAACG
>DAHXOG010000041.1 GCA_027364995.1 Candidatus Mancarchaeum sp. | reverse complement strand
CCTGGCCCTTGGCACACCAGTGCTACTCCCATCATATACACCGATACCTGATGAGGTAAGGAGTATGTGCGTGGTTGAAGACGAGGGTAAGGTACCGGAAAAGATAGTGGAGATGTGCAGGTCAGGCAAGGATATGTACATCAAGAATACAAAAGGCCTGGAGAAATACTATACATTTGACATACAGCGCTATTATGGAATTGTATTCGAGCAACTCGGCCTAACGGGATGAGCACGAGCCCAGAGCCTGCCTCTGAGAGCATGGCACAGGCTGGGTAAGGTAACCCAAAGGTAAGAGTTATTTTAAATAAATTATTTAATTTAAATAATCGAATAAATACAGTTAAATAAACCGATTAAACTATATTGGCCGTAGTAAAATGGCCTCAATTTCAGATGCAGCCTGGAAAGTTGCTGATATCGCAATAGGCACTCTCTTCGCGATAGTCGTGGTTTATGTAGTGGCAGTCATAGTCATAAGCCTAGGCATCCATGTACTCAATATCTTTTCTAATATAATACGGATAATTGGCATTGAGGGGATAATAGAATTTTTAATATTAATGATGTTGATTTTTATATGGTTGAGCAAAACGCTAACAGAAAATAATAAAAATGAAGGCGGTGCGATGTCAATGAGCTGAAAAATGCCTCAAGCTCTGCCCCTTTAGGAAATTCAAATGTATACCTTATTTATATGCATAAGCTAAACTTGCTTTTCAGCTCACGCGTTATCTATCCTTGGGCTGTTATATAGAGTATATCTATGGCACTAATATTTGAGTCTCTTATAAGCAATAATATCTTCTTGGAATAATGCTCCCTATATATGCCTGCCTTTTTAATATGTGGCGTAAAATTCATTGCTTCTAATGGATCGAGAAGTGATGCCTTCGGAGACCACATAAGACCGTCTGCAAGGAAGGCAATCGCCGATGAAAGAGAAGCTATAAGCCCCGAAACTATGCAGACCCTATTGGATATCTAAGCGCTAGGCTAAAGTGCTATAGAACTGCACATTAAGCACTGCGTTTCATCGCCGCTCTTCTTTCCTTTCTCCAGCCATAAACCCCGATCCCAATCGTGGCAAAAAGCGCGATAAATGACACATCCCATGCGAGCCACGCAATCGTCTGTGGTGTGTAATATAAAGTAAGCGTGTAGTTGCCGGTCTTGTTCATATACCAAGCATTAGCAAAGCCATTTACGGCGATGTGGTCACTTTGATTTATCTCTGTACTGTTGGAGTAGAAGGCGACCCAGCGGGAATCATAGGTCTCTCTGAATACAAGGTAGAAGGGGGTTGTGGCATTAGAAACATGCACTGTTACCTTTGTTGGTGTGTTTTCAACAAAGGTAATCTCTGGCTGTAAGAAGTTGCTTATATGGCTTGCATTAATCGTGTTGGTATTGTTATATAAGCCATCGATATCTGTGCTATAGGCAGAGGTATTCTGTATATTGAACGTTTTGTTTGCTATTGTATCAAATATTGAAGAAATAGTGGCATTGCCGATATTTTCGATGTTGGATGCGTAGACAATTGGAACAGAATCATTATTAATGTATAAAGATGAGTTTCCAAATTTTTTAACAAAGCTTATATTATTTGAATTGTTTAAGTTAGCGTATATTGTGTTAAAAGTAAATGGATCACTATAATTAGGGTCGGCAATGCTATTCTCGACTGCATCGCCCTGAACTATTATATAACGTATTCCGAGAGCGCCTAATACCTTAGATATATAGTTTTTATCAGAAAGGTACGAGTTGTCTATTCTGCTCCCGATATTTCCATAGTAAGATTCTGTTATAGGATAAAATATTTCAGTCTGTGCCACATATCCGCCAGTAAAGACAGGTGCATTTATCAAATATGAGTATATATCAGTTCCAGTATACCATGATGCTAGGTATTGAAAACCGCTATCAGAAGGCAATGTGGCAACACTATAATTGCCAACATTTGAATTGACATAATTACTTAACGAATAAACGTGCTTTGGGATTGTTGTGTAATAAGAATAATGGGTAAATGGCAATATATCATTATGGTATGCTAGTGGCACTGTAACTAAAATTGCTGCAACTATTATTAAAGACAATAACCATTTATTATTAAATTTGTTGGCAAGATTAGCAATGCCATTAGCAAATAATACAGCAAATATTAAGCCCAAGATTGGTACGAATTCTCCACCATATCTCATAGCGTACAGTGCAGGAATATGGTTAAGTAGATACTTGAAGGCAATACCGAATGGAATTGCAATCGTGTTAAAAAAGAGGGTTATTACTAAGAATGCTACTAATAGGGCTAATAGTACTCCATTCCTGTCACTAGTATTGCTTAATTTTATTGTGAATAACGCCGATATAGATACAGAGAAGATAAGTATAGTACCAATTGCATAAGCCATACCTCCAGAACCTGGCACAACTTGTAAGGTAGTCAGTATGTTCGGGAAGCCAAATGCATAACGTTGTGATGAGTTAATAAATCCATAATAGCCATTTGAAACTGGATTTTTACTTAGCAGATACGCCCCAGATATTATGCTTGAGTTGATCAGTAACGACAATATTAGTATCAGCAGCATCGATAAGAATAATCCTTTCCAATTGCTGCTTATCTTACTATAATATGCAAACGACATCAAAAAGATAATTGCTACAAATATAAATCCTTGCAGAAAATATGTTATTCCTGCAAAAGAAAAAAAAGCAGCGAAGGCAACAATAGATGCAACCATCATCAAGTAAGATTCTTCTTTTTGCCTGTTGTACGATTTTATGAATATAAATAAGAGGAGTATTGCAATAGGTAAGAATGCTATTGGGCCTGAATTTGAGCCGTCAATGGAAAAAAAGACGAGGAAACCTGCAAAAGAGGCAATAGCCTTAACTTTATTAGGTAAGCCCTGTAATAAGCTGTATATAAGGACAAAACAACCAACACTTCCTATTGACAACAATATGAAATTTGATAATTCCGTAGCGAAGATACCACTTAATACGTTAGGGATTATCATAAGTACGGAATATACTAAATTAAAAATGGAGGATACTCCCTGTGCTATTGCGCCTGTATAAAGGTGTGGGCTGTAAATGAACATGCTATCCAGAATACCAGATATAATATTCCCAAATGGTTCAGTTATTCCAATAAATGGAGTATCTTCATGTACATAAATGCTGTTTTTAAACATCCACACAGATTGAAATATTGATAGCAGAATGATTATAGCCACTAAAGTGTATATTGAATAATTGCGTTTATGGTTATACATTGTACTCACAGGCAGATACGTTAATTACAGCGGGTATATTCATAAATAGCTAAATATTATTAATTAGCATAGTGATAAATTGAAAATCTTAATAATAAGCACCGTAAAGCCCCATGCAGGCAGCGGCATTGGCCTTATAGAATATGCTTATCAATTAAAAGCTCATATGGAGCCTTTACTCTCTAATGAAGGTTCCATAGAAGTTCTCTATGCGCTTGGGAGGGCTGAAAGGAACAATGTAAGGGGTCTTATAGTTGCAAACACCTCATTCAAAAAGAAAATCGCAAATATACCTGCCAATAAATACGACATAATACACATAACAGACCATGAGATAGGCTTTGCGGCTAAGATACTCAAAAAACACGGAAATAGCGCAAAGGTAATCATTACAGTGCATGATCTCTCAAGGTTTGAGAATGGTTTGCATAGGGGTATAAGCCAAAATGTATACAACAAGCTAGTAAAAGGCAGCATAAAAGACGCTATCAATTATTCAGATTTCATCCTGTGCAACTCTTTCCAAACATATAACACGATAGAGGAGCGCTTCGGAAAGAAAAGGCATATGAAAGTGGTCTTACACGGAACAAATGATAAATTATTGAATGCACCTCTTCCCAAAAAGCCCAGAGGAAATGTTTTTGTGGTAGGGTATATAGGTGCCCTTATGAAGCACAAGAATGTGATTTTTATACTTAATGCTGCAAAGAGCCTAAGGAGCGATGAATACAAATTTGTGCTATACGGAACCGGGGTAGACATATCTATGCTCCAAAAATTCAGTGAAATAAACAGATTGGACAACCTCAGGTTAATGGGCTACTTAAAGGAAGAATACAAGCTAAAAGCGTATGATAGTTTTAATGCATTCGTGTTTCCTAGCCTTTATGAGGGATTAGGCAATCCAATACTTGAGGCCCAGGCACGTGGGCTACCAGTAATAATATATAAAAATGCAAAGATACCAAAAGAGGTCAGGAAGTACTGCTTTGGGGCGGAAAGCCCGGAACACATGGCGCAGATAATAGAGGATTTAAAGGAAAAAGGGTACGATGAAGAATCAAGGAAAAAAGTGACAGAATATTCGAGAAGTTTTACATGGGAGAGATGCGCAAAGGAGACGTTAGAGGTCTATAAAAGAGCGATTTAATGAAAGTGGCCTTACTTGGTTTATACGGAGATTTTTCTACTAATACTGGAAATGGCATACAAAGGTATATGTTTGAGATATATAAGAATCTTAAGAAAATGGATAATAATATAGATAAAATTGAGTTTAAAAAAATTAGTTTTATAGGAAGTGGGCTTTCATTCGAATTAAAAACATTTTTCGCAAATCTAAACGATTATGACATATTGCATAACTTAGATGCCATACCGTTTTCAAATCCTAGATTTTTAAGGAAAAGTATTCTCATTACAACAGCCCATGATTTTCAGCCATTGCTATATCCAGAATTTACATTTGAGCACAATGTTTCTTTAAAGGATAGATTATGGCTTGAGTTTGTTGTAAAGCCCGGCCTTCATAGTACATTAGCATCCGATTATATAATTGCGGATTCTACACAGACAAGAGCCGAAGCTGTAAGGTTGGGTTTTGATCCGAGGAAGGTATTTGTTTCAAATCTCGGTTTAGACTATAGGTTTACAGAACAAAAGAAAACATATAAAAAGAATCCTACTTTTACTGTCGGTTATATAGGCGCAATGCGGAAAAGGAAAAATGTAGAATTTGCGATAAGAGCATTCAACAGGATTAATGATAGTAAAATAAGCTTTGAGATATGGGGCAAACCTGAGTTTGAATATGATTACCTAAGAACTATTGCAAAAAACCGCAATATAGCATTCAAAGGCTTTGCACCTGAGAATAAGATAGTTGACATATATGACAGCTTCGACTGTTTTGTGTTCCCTAGTTTACATGAGGGCTTAGGTTTGCCTATTCTGGAGGCCCAGGTGCGTGGGCTACCTGTGATAATATATAAAAATGGAAAGATTCCAAAAGAGGTAAGGAAGTATTGCTTTGAAGCTGAGAGCCCGGAGCATATGGCACAGATTATAGAGCAAATAAAAGAAAAGGGGTATAATAAAAAATTGAAGAAAAGGGCAGTAGAATACGCCAGAAAATTTACGTGGAAGAAAACGGCTATGGAAACAGCAAAACTTTATAAGAAAATTCATAATATTTGATTAATAAAACGTTGATTGGTATGGAAATAAAAAGAATTCTAGTAACAGGTGTCACTGGATTTATTGGGAAAGGGATTGTAGATAAACTTCTAGAGAAAAATCTTGAGGTACATACTTTAGAAAGGTATGTTACGGGCCGATATAGTGTGGACCAAAAAGACGGAGTAATAAAGCACTATGCAAATCTTACAGATTATAATAGGGTTAGAAGTGTCATAAAAGAAGTTCAACCAAACGCAGTAATACATTTGGCGGCTATTTCTGCTGTTAGCTTTAGTTATGATAATTATATTGAAGTTGGAGAAGTGAATTATTTAGGCAGTATAAACCTTGCCGAAGCCTGTCGCCAAGAAGCCAATAATTTCAAACAATTTATAGTTGCAGGAACTAGTGAAGAGTATGGCCTCTCAATCCTTTCAAACGACAAAAAATTGACTGAAGAAAGCAGGTTAATACCAAATAGCCCATATGCTGTTGCAAAGACTGCGGTAGATACTTATCTAAATTACATGGGGTTAGCATACGATTTTCCATACACTATAATGCGCCCATTTAATACATATGGAAGGAGAGATAATACGCACTTTTTTATTGAACGAACTATAACACAGATGCTAACTCAGGATAAGGTTTATCTTGGAGATCCAGATGCTGTGAGGGATTGGGTATATGTTGAAGATCATGTTAATGCTTACCTTAAAGTATTAGGTAACGAAAAGGCGATAAAACAAACTTTTAATATCTGTTCCGGTGTAGGGTATACCACGAAAGAGACTGCGGAGCTCGTGGCTAAGCTATCAGGGTTTAAGGGAGAAATTTTATGGAAGCAAACTCCGGCTCGTCCATTGGATGCAAAAGTATTGATAGGAGATAACACTAAGGCAACTAAAATTCTTGGATGGAAACCGCAATATAATTTGGAAGAGGGTTTAAAGAAGCTTATTGATTATTGGAAA
>DAHXOG010000040.1:466-6668 GCA_027364995.1 Candidatus Mancarchaeum sp. | reverse complement strand
ACAACTTACCCAGATGGGGTTATATCATATATGGGAGCTCTGCCGTTCTGCTTGCGCTGATTATTTCCATTGCTTTGAAAATGGATAAAATTGTCAGGTATAAAGGGCTTTTTGTAGCAGTCATAGCAGTAGTATATATTGTCTTATTGGCCCATTCGTATATCGGCATATCCCAGCAATATCCTTTTTCTACTGCAGGTACGAATAATACCGCTGTGATAAATGCAGTAGCTGAGATAAAAAGCTTAGGCTTATACAATTGCGGGATAGTATCGAACGGATGGGTATACCTGAGGTATTATGGAATAGAAGCTCATTACCCGAACTATTTCAATGCGACAATGCGCAACTACTCTGCCGTAGTATTCCAGAATATCGGCATTGAAAACAGCAGCGTTAACGTTACAGGGCATAAGCTTGCTTATTCCAACCTTAATTACTCTGTTTATTATCCCGTTGGTACGGGATGCCGATGATTAGGTATAGCCTTGCATTCTCCTGCGGTCCCTGCGCTGGCCATGGTCCCTTCCTGAACTCCTGGAATCCCTAGAGTCCCTGGAATCCCTTCCGCCATACCTTTGGTCCTTTTGGCCATAGCGTCCGCGCTTGTTGAAGCCTCTGTTGCCACCATGTGAATCCCTGTCGCCGGAATGGCTGCGGTAACCCCTTGGAGAATCGCTGGGGCCGTCCCTGCTGTTGAAGTATTTGCCGAAGTTTATGTTCTTGAATTTTTCAGTGTCAAGGTCTATCCTGTTGAATTTTATGTGGGCGTACCTCTCGACTGCGGATATGAATGACTGCTCCTCCCTCTGTACTATCGTAAAGGCTTTTCCCTCATTCCCCATTCTTGCGGATCTCCCTACCCTGTGTATGTATATGGCAGGCTCATCCGGCGAATCGAAGTTTATTACGTCGCTTACGTCCACGATGTCCAAGCCTCTCGCGGCAACATTGGTAGCCACCAATAAGCCATTGTCAAGATGCCTGAACCTGCTTAACGCGACCTCACGCTTGGCCTGTGTCATGCCTCCATGCAATATTATCGGCTTCAGCCCATTGTCGGAAAGTATCTTGTACAGCGTTTCCGTATTCCTTTGTGTCTTGGAGAATATTATCGCTTTTTTAGGCTTGAACTTGTCCATATATGCGAGAAGCGTCGAGAATTTGTTTGATTTGCTTACAAGCGCATATATGTTCTGTATGCGTTTTACTGCAAGCTCTTCTTCTCCGCCTATCTCTATCTTTTCTATATCGTGCATGTATTCATAGGCTATCTCTTTTACGCGCGTAGGCATCGTAGCCGAGAAAAGCATCATCTGCCTCTTTTTAGGTATGTTTTCTATTATGTACCTTATGTCTTCTATGAATCCCATTTCAAGCATTATGTCTCCCTCGTCCAATACGAGGAATTTTATCTTTGAGAGGTCGAGCACGCCCCTTTCCATAAGGTCTATTATACGGCCCGGGGTGCCTATGACTATGCTTGCACCGCGTCGTATTTTGTCGGCTTGCGGGTTTATAGATACGCCGCCGTAGACTATTGCAGTCCTTATCTTGGTGTATTTGCTTAGCTTGTCAATTACCTCGGATATCTGCAAGGCGAGCTCTCGTGTAGGAGCTATTATAAGCGCATTGACGCCAGAGTGCGATGGCTGTGAAGCCAGCGACTCAACTATAGGTATACCGAATGCACCGGTTTTTCCCGAGCCTGTCTTTGACCTTACTATTAGGTCCTTGCCTGCCAACGCATGAGGTATTGCCTCAGCCTGCACTTCCGTAGGGCTCGTAAAGCCCATCTCTTTCAGCGCCCTCTTTATTTCTGGTTTTAGGGCTGTATTTTCAAAACTGTCGAATCTCTCCAATTAATCACTTTCAATGTTAAGCCATAAAGGCAAAATAAGGCATCCGTGTTTATTGATTTTTTTGCCACTTATGGCGGAAAACAAGACACCTTCGCAAACTGCAATTAAACTCTGCATATAGCTTTTACAGTTACTATTTGCATGTACTAATATTTAATAATGTGCCTTTCGTTGCCATGGCATGCCGCATAAGGCTAACGGCTTCATTTGCAAAATCATGCCACGAAGGAATATGAGTCATGGATCTGCGCTGTTCCTTATCTCCGTTATGGCTTCAGTATCGCTCGATGCTACATATGGAGACATGTCGAGATCCTTTGGGCTTTTCTCCAGCTTCCTCTCGTAATTTTCATGCAGAAGCTTGCCCACCTGCTCATCGTAATCGTGCCATGCTATGCCCAAGGATTCCACATACTGGCGCTCTATCTTTGTTGCAACCTCGTGCGCGTATGGGTACTGGTATAAATCGTCTATAAGCCATTTTTCCACAAGCTCGTGATGCCTTCCTATGGATTCTATAAGGCTTATCTGCTTGCCGTTTATCTCTACAATCTTTGGAAGCGTCCTGGCTACGTATATGGTTGATCCGTCCTTGGAATACCCTCCAGTGTATTTTATATCGTATTCCGTGCTTATTGTTATCCCAGAGCCTGACTTCACTTCGCTCACTGTGCCTATCTGCTCTGTGCCTTCGAAGACGGCCTTGCCGTCGGATTTGACTATAGTTCCTACCGTAAAGCGCTTCTCCGACTCTATGCGTATATAAGTAGGCTCCTTGAAGTTTATCGCCTTTAGTATGTCTATGTTTCCCGAACCTTTTGCATACTCGATTATTTCGTATTCTTCCATACAGACCTTACTTTTACATAATGGTTATTAGCACTTTCGCAGAATTAGCAGCAATGCGTGGCAGTGTAAGCCTTGGACCTGCGCAGGAATTATTTATTGAATTCTATTGCGGTTTCTACCTTCGAGGTCTCGGTGCTTAGCCCATAGCGCTTTGCCTTTTCTATGTCTACGCCGGCCTTTTTAGCAAGCCTCTCTATGTATTTCATCATTACCCATCCGCCAAAGCTTATTGCAGATGCAACTCCAGCCTTCACCAATGGGTTGTTCGTCTTTGCTTCCTTTCTTGAATTCCTCAATGCCATTTTGTACAAATGCCTGTAGCTTGCATAATACATGGCGAATTGCGATTCTGTAAGCATTCCTACGTTGAAGCCCTTGCTTTTTATCATTCCGAGCGGCACATTCTGCATTGGCGTCACGGTAAACTCCAATGGCCTGCCATCAACATACGAATTGCTCATCTTGTTTATGAGCGCTACCGTGTCCCAGTTGTCCTCAGGGGTTTCATCGCGCTGTCCCGATTGTATAGTAAAGGCAGGCCTCCAGTAGTTCTTTGTCATGTTCATTGTCCCCTTCCATACAATCTCGCCCCATGTGCCATCCGGACCTATCTTCAATGGCAACGTCTTGTTCGGCATATGCTTTTTCGCAAGTATGTCGCTTCCTGTCTCCACGCCTACCTGGACTCCTATCCAGTTTGATGGCCCTGCCTTCATTATCTTTGAAAGCTTTGCAAGAAACTCAGGGTATGCGGTAGCCGGGGATATCCTTGCGTGTGTTGGGTTGGTTCTTTTGATGCCGGGTATCGACATTACATTTGTAACAAGATCTATGATTGCCTCCTCGTTTGGCTCAAACGTTGGCTTAGTATGCTTAAATCCAAAGAACTCGTCAGTATGCAGCCATGCATTGGAATAGCCTCCCTGCTTGACGTTTACCTCTATCTCCTTCCTTATAGCGTCATTGGAATAGTACCTTAAGGGCCTCAATGTGACCTCGCAGAAGTCGCAGCCAATTCCGCATCCGCGCATTATTTCGACCATCCCCGAATGGACCGGTCCCTGTATCAGTGGTATCTTTTCCAATGCAACGGATGTGCCTATCTTAGAGTTTCTCGATATGAATTTTGGATTTTTCACATAGCTCCTATGGAAATCGTCGTCTATGGTCATATACCCTTCGAAGAATTTCTCCCTGTCTATGGAGCCTGAACTTAACTGCTCAAACAGGTCGTTTATTATGTCTTCGGATTCCCCTTGGAATGCATAATCTATGTTATAAGCGTCAAGCTCTTCTGGATGTATGGTAAATCCCCAAACACCCGGGCCTCCGACTAACAGCTTTGCCTTTTTGCCTTTCCTGGCTACATTTATCTTTTCTATTAGCCTATGCCATTCCTTTGTTACCCATGCGCCCTTGTCCGAATCCAGGATTGTGAAGTATGACATGGTCAACGGGCCCAAGCCAAGGGGATCCATGGTATCTATGGCTATTATTTCCGTATCGTCCTTTATGAACCTGTCCAGATAATCCTCATGCGCTACAACTACTTCGCTTTTGCTATGATTCTGAAGCAATGCGGCTTCGATCTTTCTTAAGGCATAGGTAGTTACTGTAGTCCTGCCCTCTGAATCGGGCTTGTATAAAGGACCTTTTAGGAAGTAGTATATGGAATTTGGTACAGAGCTTACAGGCGCGCTTGGCAGGAATTCCAATAGCGGGAAGCGCCTGTATGAGGCTGATAGGCTTGAATCAGAAACTAAAACGTATTTTGCCATGCAGATATCCCTTTATTATTGCAAACAAAGCATTATTGGATTATAAAATAATTATTCTTGATTTTTATCGTTTGAAAACATCTGGATTTTATTACTCTTCATTACTCGTATTAAGTCTTTAATGCCTTTCATACTAGTTTTGGTACCTGAGTATTAGAATTGGTAATAAGTATTTATATTTTATAAAATTTCGTTTATAATTTAGTAAAAATTTTCCAGTATGCAAATTCTGTGATTTTGCCTTATTGCTTTTTGGGTTGAATTAGCATTGCCAGAATGGCTAGCTTGTTTGGTCTTACAAAGGCATAATATATTTTATGATGTAAATAATAAATGAAACGGATCAATTGTATGGTGTTTAATTGGGAGTATGCTCTGCTTGCGGCAAGAAGATAGAAAAGGGAAAGCCCTGCTTCGTTTGCGACGATTGCTATAACATGTATTGCTTGGATGACGGCTACCAGTATGTGAATGACGATGGCAGTTATAAATGCATGAATTGCGGCGGGCATTTGACTTATAGCTATTGTTCTTACTGAGTTTATTTTTATATTAGAGAGATTTCGGCATACATTCTGCGTTAAGGTTAATTTCAGAATCATGCATTACCTTCGTATAATTTATGGCATTGCTTGCGCAATATCCAATATACAGTCTAATCAGATGTTGCAGCATAATCGGGATTATGATTGCCGCTGGTCGGATTTGAACCGACGACATTTCGGTCTTCAGCCGAACGCTCTCCCACTGAGCTACAGCGGCGCAGTATAAAGTTATTCCTTAACAAAGTATATAAACAATTCGCAACTATGCAGTAATTATGTTGTAGATAAGCATAACAATTGCGTTATAGGGTTCTTTAAATTATACTGATATTATATTATTGATGGCATATTTGACAGTATTGCATTATATTGAAAATTGCGTTATGTTGAAAAGGTAAGCAGATGGTTTTCGAAGCTAAAATCTCTTGGTCAGAACTCGAGCCGTATTCTGATTTGGTTAATATAGAAGGCATAGAGCCCAGAAGATACCAGATAGAGATAATAAAAACCATAGGTAATATGGCGAATGAGCTTGTAGTATTGCCAACAGGTCTAGGCAAGACCATAATTGCGGTTTTCTGCATAGCAATGGCATTGTATAAGGGGAAACGGGCCATAATGCTTGCGCCGACAAAGCCTTTGAGCATACAGCATTATGATTACATAACTAAAATGCTTAAAATAAGCCCTGACGATATATTGCTCCTTACAGGGACGACCAATGCAAAGAGAAGGAGGGAATACGAATCCAAGGCAAGGGTTATAGTGGGCACGCCGCAGACCGTATCAAACGACCTGCAGAAGTCAAGCATAAATATGGACGATTTTGGGGTTGTGGTGCTTGACGAATGCCACCACGCAGTAGGTAAATACGCTTACACTTATATAGCCAATGAATGCATGCTCAAAGGCACGCAGCTTGTTGGGCTTACGGCCTCCCCGGGAAGCGACAGAAAGAAGATAACGGAATTGATAGATGCACTAGGGATAACGGCAATAGAGGCAAAAAGCTCGTCTGATGCCGATGTGGCGCCATACGTAAAGGGGAACGACATCAGGACCATATATGTAGAAAACTCCAGGAACATAAAGTACATTGCGTCCATGCTGAAGATTACGATAAACCTGCACCTCAGGAAGCTGTATGAGATAGGGCTGAGCCCATTCC
>DAHXOG010000040.1:0-456 GCA_027364995.1 Candidatus Mancarchaeum sp. | reverse complement strand
ATGATCGGGGACCATATAAAAAGGCTCAACGAGAGCAATTACAAGTTTGCGGCAATATTCCATTACGTTTATGTACTTGACCTCGTACATGCCTATGACTTGGTGCTCACCGAGGGCTTATACCCATTCACAAATTACATAGAGGGATTGCGCAACAGGGAAAAAAAGAGCAAGATAGTCGATAGCATATTGAAGAATCAGCAGCTTAACGCTGCGTTAAATGCCGCGAATGCAGCGCTGGACGCAGGAGAGGAACATCCGAAGATGTTCGAATTGCTTAATTTTCTGAAGAATGACCTTAACGGAAAGAGCGCCATAGTTTTTGCGCAATACAGGTCCACCATAAGGAGCATAGTAAAATTGCTCACCTCGAATGGAATAAACGCAAGAGGATTTGTAGGGAGAAAGGAAGGCATAAAACAATCCGAGCAGGAAGGCATACTGGCGCTTTTTAGG
>DAHXOG010000003.1 GCA_027364995.1 Candidatus Mancarchaeum sp. | reverse complement strand
GTTATTGCCATTGCCGCTGTAGTCATTTGTGTTGCCGTTTAATGGCCACCAGCCTACAAGGTTCTGTAGGTTTATAGGTGCGCCGCCTATGCCTTCTTGGTAAAGCGCTTCTATGTTATTTGCTGAGAGGGCAGTACTGGAGACCTGGACGTTGGCTATAGCACCTAAGAAGTTTCTATTCGCGTTGTCCAATCCAATCAACATCGGAGCATATGGAGTATTTGGAAGACTTTCAGCAGGAGAGGTGTAGACTAATTTACCATTCAAATATAAATTGTATATAACATTCCCAGAAGCTGAAGACGAAACAAGAGCAATGCTGTACCAAGTATTTGGCGAATAACTAATCCCAGGGCAGATCCAGCGTACGCCAGATTCTAGAATTGCAAGATTTCCGCTTCCGCAAGCCGCATAACTTCCTCCAATATAAATTCCATAACCATTAGTACCTCCATTATTACCCAACAAAACAATTGTCTGACCTGCAGAGGAAGAGGTTGTTGAGAACCAAGCAGTTATAGTAGTAGAGACTACTGCATCGGTAGGTAATGGGGTTGAAATGCTGCTTGCCCCGTTAAACTGTGCAACATACTGCGGAAGCTCGCCGTTGCATAGGCCTACGAGATTTATGAACGCTAAAGTTCCTGCACCGTCGGGCCTGGAAACCTGGCATGAGCCTGGCTGTGCCTTTGGGGCAAAATTCGATGAGTTGAAAACTCCAAGAGAAAATAATGCCGCGAGAACGATTGCAATAATCAATATTGCCCAGCCGTATGTCATTAGGTATTCCATTGCGGATTGGGATTTTATTGAACACATATTGCAGACCTTTTATATATCGCTTTGTTGCCTATTTTATTATCAACGTTATTGGTTGCAAAAAAATAAATAGGCAGATATTACAGGATGCAAGCTAATGTAGCATAATGTAGCCTTGCTTGTATAATAATACTGCCAATTGATACGGTTGCATTTATGACTGAAGGTTATCCCTGAAGAAGTCCAGCAGAAGCCTGAACGCGTCCTTTGCGGCCTTTTCATTGTATATCTGCGGCCTTGTATCGTTAAAGAATGCGTGGTATGCGTTTGGATATACCTTAATTGTCGTTGGCTTCTTGGCATTGGCGAGCTCCCTGAAAAGCTCATGAGCCTTTGAGGTTATGCGCGTGTCCTCGCCGGCATATATGCCGAGAACTGCGTTCTTGACGTTCCTCGCCTTTTCTATCGGATCAGGATTCTCTCCGTAGAATATGGCCACTGCATCGACCTTGCCCGTGCATCCCAGGCTTATCGAAAGCCCTCCGCCAAAGCAGAAGCCTACGCTGCCTATCTTGCCGTTCACGTTTGGCCGGCTGTTCAGGAAATCTACAGCATCAGATAGGTAGTCCGTGAATAATGCGGTAGGCCTGTTCATGAAAAGGGTTTCGTAAACGCTGCTTATCGCCTTTTGGTCGTCCTGGCTTAGCTTGGCCATCTGCTCGGCGCGGTATGATTCGTCCCTCTGCTTGTCAGGAGGTATTGACATTATGAAGTTCATTGTCTTCATTATGCCGTCCTTTGTTATCTTCTGGGACAGCTTATTGCTTGTGAAAAGGTCGGGCGCGAGCACAACATAGCCCTGCGTCATTAGCCTTTTCGCAACATCCCTTATATGATCGTCAAGGCCAAATATCTCATGTATAAGAACTATGCCTGGGAACTTTCCTTCCTGCCTCGGAGAAACTAGAAATGCACTTACCTCATCCCCGTCCTTAGTTTTATATCTTATATCTGACTCATCGCTTTCCATAAAATCACATATGTTTTATTGCACCAAGAATATTATATATTTTATAGAACAAGTTTTTACGGCAGTAACAGTTTATACATTACTATTTTATAGTTTGACTAAGGAGTTATTGCGTATTTTACAGTGATGGTTATGGTAGACGATTTCAAACTGGAAAAGCTGAAAAGATTAAGGGACATTGGCATTAATGCTTACCCATATACGTTCAAGCAGGAGATGCACGCTTACGACATAAGATCGAACTATGAGAAATTGGAGGGCAAGAGCGCAAGCGTTGCTGGAAGGGCAATAAGCATAAGGCGCATGGGACAGCTGTATTTCATAGACTTGCTTGACGAAAGCGGCAAGATACAGATACTTGCGGCATCAAACATAACGGAAAAGGATTCCATGGAACTTCTCGACATGGTTGATTCCGGAGACATATTGGGCATAAACGGCACCATAGGGAAGACCAAAAGGGGCGAGATAAGCATAGAGGCCAAGACCATAACAATGCTGGGGAAGTCGTTGAGGCAGTTGCCCGAGAAGTTCCACGGGCTAAATGACACTGAATTGAGGTACAGGAAGAGGTATCTTGACTTAATAGCAAACCCCGAGGTAAGAGGATTTTTCAAGACAAGGGCAAGGATTTTGAGCTTTCTCAGGAATTATCTGGATTCCAATGGCTATGTCGAATTCGAGACTCCGATACTGCAGCCCACATACGGAGGCGCGAATGCCGAGCCCTTCATTACGCATTATAAGGCTTTGGGAAGCGATTTTTACTTGAGGATATCCGATGAGCTATACCTTAAGAGGCTCATAATAGGCGGATTCGAGAAGGTGTATGAGGTATCGAAGGACTTCAGGAACGAGGACATAGACTCTACGCACAACCCGGAGTTCACGCAGATAGAATTATACGAGGCTTACAAGGACTACAACGACTTCATGGCCATGACTGAGGACATGCTATCCAAGCTCGTGACAAAGCTTTTCGGCACGACAAAGATAAAATACCAAGGCAAAGAGATTGACTTCACGCCTCCATTCAAGAGGGTATACTGGGTAGATGAGATAAAGAAGAAGACTGGCATAGACGTTGCAGAGCTTAGCGATGCACAGGCCAAGGAGGTAGCCAAGAAGGAGAATTTGGAGATAGGCATTATCAATGCGTACCATGTGGCGGATGCGCTGTTCGACAAATACATAAAGCCGGAGCTTTTTAACCCTGCATTTGTGCTTGATTTCCCTGCGTACATGTGCCCGTTGACAAAGGACAAGAGGGGCAACCCGAAGCTCAGCGAGAGGTTTGAGCTTTATTTGGCAGGAAAGGAAGAAACAAACTGCTATTCCGAGCTTACGGATCCGTTAGAGCAGAGGAAGAAGTTCGAGGAGCAGGATGCCGAAAGGAAAAAGGGCGATGCCGAGGCTCCGCCGAGCGATGAGGATTTCCTTGAGGCCATAGAATATGGCATGCCGCCCACCGCAGGGATTGGCGTATCCATAGACAGGCTTGCAATGATACTTACGGATACGGCATCGATAAAAGAGGTATTGCCCTTCCCTGCGGTAAAGCCGAAGCTCGAATAGAGGTTATAGCTTATAACGCTTGGATGGATGCCCTTTGCTTTTTTGCAATAATACGTCAAACGTTAGAGAGTACGCTTTTACGTCATTACACACGTAAAGAAAGAAATGTATTTAAATACATTAGTTCCATTTTTGCTTGAAATATAAATATTTAGTGATTTTGATGGGAGGCGGCGACGGAGATTAAACTTGGATTATACATCTTTTCCTTGACTTTCTAGTTTTTGCAGGTATTTGTACTGATTTGTGATTTCTATTGGAGCTCTTCTGAATCCTATTGAGCCTAATGCAATATCCGTAATTATTAATCCTTCTATGTCTCTGATTTTCTGCTTTGAGAGATCCATAAGCTCTTTTTCTGCTTCGGACGCGCTCGTATATACTGGCATTATAAACAGGAATCCGTAAGGGGAGCCTATGTCCCCCATTATTGCATACCTGTTTGTTGGTGTGTTTGGCAATGTTATAAGCTTTATCCTAAACTCGTTCCTGTGGGCATTGAAGCCTTCTATATCCGGTTGCTTTGCAATGAAAAGCATTGGATACTTCATTGGTATGGACATCATGTTTATCGTTATGCGCTCTATAATGCCGTTTTTCACAAGCCTGTTGTATGTATAATCCGATGCGCCTGCGCCAAGCCCGTATTTAGCGTCAAGATCGGAAAAGTTTATCCTTCCGTTGGCATTCAACTCCTTAAGAACGATGTACTCCCTTTCCAATAGCTGATCCTTGTTCCTCCTTGGGCTTTCCCTCGATTTATGCCATACCTTTTCCGAAAGGCCATCCACGAATTCTTGCCGCATAGGCACATATCCATACGCCCTTGATATGTATGTTACGTTCCAGTACGCTTTGAACCTTGAGATCGTAGGTGCAGACCTTATACGGTATATTGTGTCTTCCAATAACTGCGTGTTTTCAGCAAGAAAATATAGCAAAAAATGGTAGCTTCCGCTTAATGGAAGGACCATCTGCACCAATGGCTCCTTTTCAAGCACCTTTTTAAATTCCTCAATGTCAGGTTTTTCATGGCTGAATTTAACAAGTGCGATATACCTAAAAAATCCGAATGGCCTGGGCCCGAACTCTACGGTATACCTTATCGAATACCTCTGCTCCAGCCTCTTCAGCCTGTATTTGCAGGCCGCAACGCTCATGGAAAGCCTTTTCGCAAGTTTTGTTATGGTGATCCTTCCATCAGCGCTCAGGATTTCAAGCATTGCAGTATCGGTATTATCAGGATGCATTAGTTTGTCCTGTATGCTGATAGATTCCTTATTGGATATGAATTCCTTTACGTTCTTTACCATTGTTTCCTGTTTCCTGTGTTTTGCCTCCGTGAATGTACCGTCTGCGCCTATCCTTCCGATATATCTGGACACCGTTATGGTTCTGCCGTATTTTCCGGAGAAATGGGTTGTATATTCGTTTACGTAATAATTGCCTTTTATTAACACTAGTGAGAGCTTCCTTTTTCCGTTATTTTTCATCTCCTCGAAAACATGCCTTACCTTATCTGGCAATTGCTTATCGTGCGCCATTGTCATCCATGCCATATTGTTTATATTATAATATAAATATGCATCGCTTTATAATAATTTATATCTATTTGTTATATTCGTAGCGTATCATTAAGGGATATTCAGTACATTTCCTTGATGCCAAACGGGTTATTTATATTATAATTAGTGTTTTATTGTTATTTTAATAAGATATTTAGTAATATAATTAAAATTATATATCTATTTTGGTAATAGCCTATATATTTATGTTTGGTCATATATAATATCAGGCCGGGGCGTAGAAATGAGATATAATGATTTCGTGTCGTTTGTGTCATTTCCTTATAATATAGAGTGTTACCCACCGAATTTTATACCCCCGGCTTTTTCCCCTCATGCTTTAAAGCGTTCTTTTTCTGCTTCTGGCGCCATTTTTAATGGCAATGGTCTCTGCATTTTTACGGTATAATTGAGTTGTATGGTTAGTGATAATGTTATATTGGAATTCATGATTTATGATGATTGGTGTAAAGATGAATAATAATAAGAAAAACCACGCGAAAGCGGAAAATAGAATACCGTGCAAGCTGAGGACTAAGAGCGATTTCATGCATAGCTTCTTCTTCATAAAGCCGCAGACAGGAGCCGACATAAACGAGCTTGCCGACAAGCTCGTGAGCATAGAGAATGTGGATGAGGTATGCGTTACGGAGGGGGACATAGGCTATATGGTAAAGGCGAAGTTCGACGATAATATGTATGACAAAGTGGAGAGGTCGATAGCCGCAGTTGCAGGACCTAAGTACGGAAGGTTTGTAAGCGCGATGGATCTCAAGAAGGCGGTGAAATGAGCATAAAGAGTTTCAATATAAATAGAAGGATAGACAAGGCCGTAATGGATTACATGAAGAATGATCCAGAGATAAAGGAGCAGGCGGAAAAGCTTCAATTCCTGATAATCAGGAAGTACATGAAGGACAGAAATATTGAATGGTGATTTTTACGAATATTATCAAAAAGATAAGGCATCGTAGGCTTGAAAGGTTTTTGGAGAAGGATTCGATGAATGCAAGGCCAGTCGCAATGGTGAAGGAGCGCGACAATGTCTACAGGTTCGTATGGGCCGACGAAAGGGAGCAGTATAACTTAAAGGAATAATGGCAAGCGCTCCCTTATTTTTCCTTATTATTTCATGTTAAAGATATATTATTGCATTTGCAGCAAAGCGATATTTATGCCGGACTTTGACTATGGCAACAATATTGGTTTTAACCCATGCATAGCAAGATATATAAATATAAACAAAGCATACTTATCACATCCCGCATGGGCAAGGTTATGCAGCCTGCAAGCGCTTTGAAACGCTTGGATAGGCTGTTTGATAGTATGCTTATGCGCACAGGAAAAAGGTAAAAGCTAAATTATATAGTGTTAGAATTATAGCTTGAATGCCAGGGTGGCGGAAACCGGTATCGCGTGCGCCTGGAATTATCCACAGCAAGCGCATGGCTCTCGAGCCTTCTGGGTTCAAATGCTTAAAGCTGAATATCCCAGCCCTGGCGTATGGTGTTAAAATGGCAGAAGAAAAGGAAAAAAATGCTCAAGGAAGCGAAAAACAGCACGGAAAGAAGGAACCGTCCTCAAAGCTTACATCCATAATAAGGATAGCTGGAAAGGACGTCAACGGCAGCTACAGCGTAGTCAGGGCTATAGACTCGGTAAAGGGCATAGGCAATAATATGGCAAAGGCGATGAGCCATGCTGTTGAGGATAAGCTTGGCATGGACCCATATGCCGAAATAGGCTCGCTTGACGATGAGAGCATTGCAAAGCTCGAGGCATTGATAAAGAACCCCGAGAAATACGGAATACCGACATTCATGCTTAACAGGAATAAGGATTTTGAGACTGGAAAGGACTTACACATAGTAGGAAACGATCTTATATTCGCCAAAAGACAGGATATAGGGAGGGACGTAACATTAAGGACATGGAGAGGCAGCAGGCACCAATACGGCCAGAAGGTGCGTGGACAACACACAAGGTCAACTGGCAGGACTGGCACCACAATGGGCGTTACTAAGAAGAGCGCGCAGAAGCCTGGATCCGCGCCTGCAAAGGATAAAAAGTAGTTATAGAGTGATTGATTGGGAGCACCTAAAAGAAACAGGAAAAAATTTGACAAGCCAAAAGACATATGGAACTTAACGAGGATAAATGCGGACAACGCTTTGATAAAGGAATACGGCCTTAAGAACATGAGCGAGCTTTGGAAAGTCCAGAGCGAGCTTAGCAGGATAAGAGGTAACGTAAGGCTTCTGTTGTCAGGAGGCGTAGGAATGGCCAACGTGGAGCAGGCGCTTAAGGCAAGGCTCGTAAAGCTCGGCATAATAAGCAATGATACCGAGACGGAAAAGATCCTTGAACTTAACGAGCGAACAATACTTGATAGAAGGCTGGAGTCTGTGGTATACAGGAATGGCATGGCACGCAGCATGAAGCAGGCGAGGCAATTGATAACCCATGGATTCATATCCATAAATGGGCGCAAGTTTACAATACCAGGATACCTTGTAAGCATCGAAGAGGAGCACAAGATAGGGTATTATAAACCCATAGAG
Source organism: Candidatus Mancarchaeum sp. (assembly GCA_027364995.1). Lineage (GTDB taxonomy): Archaea > Micrarchaeota > Micrarchaeia > Micrarchaeales > Micrarchaeaceae > Micrarchaeum_A. The sequence goes on along the minus strand of DAHXOG010000003.1, from coordinate 14,734 downwards.
ATTGCGCCAGTGAGCAAGCCGGAGGAGGCTGAAGTGGAAAAGGCAACTAATTGATTGGTGTTTTTATGGCTAAAAAGGCTACTACTAATGAAGGAGTGAAAAAGCAGAAGAAGGAGGTTCAGTCTTACGAAGCAAAGGCAATGGAAGAGACCAAGGCGAAACCGAGGCCGGAAAGGCTTGCGGTTGCGCACGTGTATTCTTCCAAGAATGATACTATAATAACGCTTACGGACATAAGCGGCGCGGAGACCATTGCCGTAGGAAGCGGCGGAATGATGGTAAACACGGATAGCCAGGAGGGCTCTCCGTACGCGGCAATGCAGGCAGCGTACAAGGTGGCTGCGGCTGCAAAGGAAAAGGGAATATCCAACATTAATATAGAGATAAGGGCACCCGGTGGCCATAACTCGAAGACACCAGGGCATGGCGCACAGGCCGTGGTAAGAGTGTTGGCAAGGAGCGGTTTGCGCGTTAACAGGATAGAAGACGTGACCCCAATACCGACTGACACAACAAGAAGGCCTGGAGGCAAGCGCGGAAGGCGTGTATGAGCCGATATTTTGGCAATTTATGCAATGGATGATTAAGATGGCAGAACCAATTGCGACTTCAGAAATAGTATTTCCAGGAGACAGGCTGTCTACCGAAGAGGAATTTTTGCCAGCCAGAAACGTTTACGTAGAGGATGGAATAATATATTCGGCGGTATTCGGCAAGGCGATACAGCAGGATGGTCGCATGCTTGTGGATGGAGCCACAAGAAGCATAAGGAAAATGAAGCGCGGCATGTTTGTGCTTGGAAAGGTAGTTGGAGTATTGAAAAGCGTAATATTCGTAGAGATAGAAAACTTTTCAGTTGGCAACGATGAGTACATAGCAGGCAAGGATGGAAAGGTCGTGCTCATGTCGTCAAGACCGCCAATGCACAGAGGCATGCACGAAAGCCACGACAGGCAAAGGAGTGAGGCAAAGCCGGCGGAGATGGGCGACGTAATACTTGCCAAGATAATCATGGAAGACAAGGACATTTACACATTGAGCCTTAGGGACAATGAGGCTGGAGTCGTATACTCAACTTGCGAAAACTGCGGAGAAAAAATGCAGCTCGACAAGGATGGCAATGGGCTTTATTGCAGTGCATGCAAGCGCTCGGCTATGCGAAAGGTAAGCACATTATATGATAAGGCAAAGGACATAGAAGAGCTTTTAAAGCTCAACGGGAATGAGCATACTGAATAATTTCGATAAACTGTACATTGTGATTATATGGATGGGATAAACGTAATAAAAAACGAGAGCAAGGAGCTTATACTCGAATTTGACGATGGCGATACTACCATACCTGATTTGATAGCTGCCGAGTTGCAGAAAAACAGCGATGTTTCGTTTACAGGCGTTAGGAAGGATCACCCGGAAATCGGAAAGCCCCAATTAATCATAAAAACAGAAAAGAAAAAGGCCAGTGAAGCGTTGAATAAGGCATTGGAAGCATTGGATGAGTGGATTAGCGAAGTAAAGAAGGGCATAAATGCAAAGCAATGAGTGCATTGTATTATGGAATTTGCTTGTCTAGGCAAGCAATAAATCGTTTTCTTTTTAAGTATAAACCATGAAGAGCGGAGCGCGTGTGCTTGCAGTGGCAAGTGGGCCGATAAATGGAAGGGATAAAAAGCGCACCATACTTGTAGGTATCGTAGGAAGGCATAATGTAATAGAAGGAGTACTATCCGAGACCATACAAATAGACGGCAAAGATGGAACGAACAAGATACTGAAAATGTTCAACAAATCGCGCTTTAAAGAGCAGATAAAATGCATTGCCATAAACGGGATAGTGCTTGCAGGGCTTAATGTGATAGATGTAAATATGTTGGAAAGAAAGGCAGGCATACCCGTTATAATCATGTCCAGGAAAAAGCCAGACCAAAGATTATTTGTAGAAACTCTGAGAAAATTCGGCAATTATGGAAACAATAATTTGACGAAGTATATAGAAGACTTAAACAGCAATAGGCCGTTCGCTAGAATTGAAGGCTTTTATGTACAAAGCAAACTGGATAAGGACGAGCTAAAGCTGTTAATTGTTACATTGTTTGAATTTTTGAGGCTTGCGCATATGGTAGCAAGAGGCGTAAGCACAGGCATATCCAAGGGAAGGATGTAGAATATTATCACATTGGAATAAAGCAGAGAATAAGCTTTAGCTTTATCATTATAAAAGTCAAGAGATGGTTTTAGGATGATGGTTAAGGTAAGGGTAATGAAAGGGTCTGCGCCTCCGTCCATGGAGAATGGGATTCTAATAGTCCATACGTCAAAAGAAAGGAGGAATAACATTGCGAATCTTGACATAGTTCGACAGCTCTCTACTTACTTCAATATTCCGACATCTGTAATAAGACTGGTTTCCGGAATGAAAAGCAAGAGCAAAATATTCTCAATTCCAGATTTATGATGTAGTATTTCAATAAGCACAAACAGGCGTTTTCACTTATGGGGCAGAATATGTGCTTGTCCATGATGTTGTATACGATACACCAGTGGCTGCACCATTGTTTCCGTTGCCGCTGTAGTCATTTGCATTGCCGTTCAATGGCCACCAGCCTACAAGGTTCTGTATCTTTATAGGAGCGCCGCCTATGCCTTCTTGGTAAAGCGCTTCTATATCGTTAGCAGATAAGGGAGTATTGTATAATTGTATATTTGATACATAACCGTCCATCATATTTGCGCTAGTATCCCAGGTTCCTGAAGCTGAAAGTAACGTTAAAGGTGAATTTGTATCCAATGCACCAGTACTTGTCCTTGTGCAGTTTGAAAAGCCGTTTACCCATATGGTTTGCAGTTTGGTAGTGCTATTCCAGCTTGCTCCAAATTGATACCATTTGCCAGTAACTGGGCCATCGGAACATTCGAGATCATCGCCATAGAAATTTAAGTACCAATGATCACCCCTAGAGAAAATACCAAAACCTTCATTAGTGCTGGGAGGACCGCTCCAAGCATAACCTAAATCGTAACTTGCGGATGGTATGTTAACGCTTGGAGACCAGTAGACCCAGGCTAGTATTGTGAATGAATTACCCTGAAAAAATTCTTTGTTTACTGCTATGGCTGATGAAGGACCTGCACTTGCTACGAACTGCGGAAGCTCGCCGTTGCATAAGCCTACGAGATTTATGAACGCTAGAGTCCCTGCACCGTCGGGCCTGGAAACCTGGCATGAGCCTGGCTGTGCCTTTGGGGCAAAATTCGATGAGTTAAATACGCCGAGAGAAAACAGTGCAGCCAGTACAATTGCGATAAGAAGTATCGCCCAGCCGTATGTCATCAAGTATTCCATTGCAGACTGGGATTTCATTGAACGCATATTGCAGACCTTTTATTATCAATATTAATTACAAAATAATTAAATAAGCGTGTTTAAACCCAAGACATTTATCGGGAGTTTAATTAATGGGCCCGCGGAGAGTCGAACTCCGGTCTCAACCGTGTAAGGGTCGCATCTTAACCGCTGGACTACGGGCCCGAATTAGGATAAAGTTATTTGGAATACTTTTTGCAGAAACTATTAAGTTTATCCATTGCATATTCTAATATATCTTTCGGCGGAAGCGCAACAACACGCACATGCGATTCTGCCCCAAAACCTGATCCTCTGCTAAGCATTATGTGCTCTTCTCTTAAAAACTTATCCACGAATTCGTGATCGTCTTTTATCTTAAGGCTCTTGAAATCGACCCTTGGAAGTATATAGAATGCGCCGTTGGGCCTTATTACCTTTATCTTTTCGTTTTCCTCCAGTATGTCTACTGCCGCATTCACCCTTTTCTCTATTTCGGATACCATATGAGATATTGCAGCTTCATGCGCCGTTGAATTGGAAATTGACTCTGCGAATGCGTATTGCGCTGGAGTATTTACGCACAGCCTTACGCTTGCAAATTCGGCAAGCTTGGACTTGAGCTCTTCAGACGCATTATCCTTTTCAGGAAGCAGTGCATATCCTATCCTGAAGCCCGTAGAGTCGAAATCCTTTGAGGCACCATTAAGTATCATGTGCGGAATGCCCTTGGCCAATTGGCTCAGGCTAGTGAAGCTTGCCCCATTATAGTATATCTCATCGTATATCTCGTCGCTTATAAGAAAGATATTATACTCGTTAGCCAAGTCTACGATCTCTTTCAGTGTATTACGGCCCAATACAGTACCGGTAGGGTTGTTAGGATTGGTTATCAGCATGTATTTTGTATGCTTTATTTTTCCTGTGCTTTTTAGGTTCTTTAGCGTTTTCTTTATGCTTTCAGGATTCAGCTCCCAGTTGTTCTTCTCGTCATAATTGTCGTATACCGGAACGCCCCCTGATATTTTAAGCTGGCTAAGGTATTGGTTGTAGAAAGGCTTGAATATAATTGCATTGTCGCCCGGGTTTATCATCGCTTGGTTGATGAACATCAACGCCTCGGAAATTCCGGCGGTCACTATTATGTCTTCGGTGCGTGAGTTGACTTTATACTTATGCATGTATCTTTTCCTTATGGCTTCTATTAACGGGATTACCCCTGCATCCCTGGAATATTCGGTTTTTCCATCTTTTAGCGCCTTTATGTATGCATCTATTGTGTATTTCGGAGTAGGAAAGTAAATCGCGGGGTCACCCCTGTTTATCTCTATTACCCTTCCGCCTCTCTTTTTTATCGAATCTGCGACCTTTTCCTCTTCCAATATAGAATTATGCGCGAATGCACTCCTTTTTGACAACAACGAGTTTACCATTTTACCACCATACAACCATTATATTTACAATTATTTATTCAACGCATAAGAATAAACGCTTGCAAGCAATTTGATTTTATTTCTTTATCAGCCATCCTTGCAGGTATAATGAGTCCAGACCACTTACAGCAAAGCTGCGCAATGCCTGCTCAGGCGTTTCAACCAAAGGCTCACCTGCGTTGTTAAAGCTTGTATTTATCATTATGCCTTCGCCAGTATCGCTTTCGAAGCCTTTTATGAGATCATACCAGAGTTTATTGGTTTTGCTGGATACTGATTGGGGCCTTGCTGTCATATCGACATGGTTTATAGCAGGGGCGTTTTCCTTTGCATTTTCTGTGGTATGGAACATAAGAATCATGAATTCATGGCTTACTGGAGACACAAAATATTTTTTCATTGAGCTATCGAGCACTGATGGAGCCAATGGGCGCCACCACTCCCTTCCTTTCATAAGATTGACACTTTTCCAATTCTTGATGTTCCTTGGGTCTGCTACAATGCTCCTGTTTCCTAGCGCCCTTGGGCCGAACTCGGACCTACCTTGGTAGAATGCTATTGCCTTGCCTCCTTCTATCTCAGATATTATACTGCTTATGTCATTTCCTATGTATTCATGTTTTAGCTTGGATCTATCGACGCACAGTTTTACCTCTTTGTCGGTGTATGAGTCTCCCAGATAAACATCATGCATCTTTTTCTTATCCATTCTCCCGTATAATTTAGAGTATACATATGCCGCAGCGCCTATTGGCGCCCCAGAATCATTTGCAGCAGGCGTTACGAACATGTTACTGAACATGTTGGAATAATGCAATTCCATATTGGCCTTCGCATTCAATGCTGAACCACCTGCAAGAACTACATTTTTCATTCCGGAATTATTTTTCATCTCTTCGGCGAATTCCAAAACACATTTTTCGAAAAATGATTGGAATGTATGCGCATAGTCGCACGCCAGCTTATTAAGCTTGTTTTCGCCGTCTGAATAGTTCATCTTCACTTTTGAATTGGTTATGCGCTCTGCTACGCTGTCATACATGGATTCTTGGGAGTCCTTTATTATGTCCTGGGTTACTTCACGGAATTTTCCGCGCTTCGCTATTATGCTGTTAAGCCTTTCCTCAACTTTGCGGTTGGTGCTTCCATATGGAGCCAGGCCCATTACCTTTCCGGGCCCTTCAAGCCGCGTGAACCCGATGTATTTTGAGAAGTATTCGTATAGATATCCAAATGACAATGAATTCCACTCCTGTGAAAATATGTTCTCAAATTCCCCGTCCTTTATTGACCACGCTGTAGTTGATTCCTTCTCGCCCTGGCCATCGATTACCAATGCCAAAGAATTCTTCTGCCCGGAGAAATAATATGATGATGCCGCATGCGAGAGGTGGTGGCGAACAGGCATTACCTTTATTGAGTCCAATCCTATGGCCATGCCCATATGCGAGAGCACGCTTTTTATGAACAGCTTGGCAGAGTTTACGAAGTCGAGCCTTGATGTTATGGAGCGCGTAAACGCTTGCATTACGGACGAGTATGCTGCCTCCGCCATATCGTTCCTAAGCGCATAGTCCTTTATCAGTGATATTTGCGAGAACGAGTGCCATGCCCTTGATTTTATACCGTATATGCTAGGGTCAAAATTTGTTGCATACGCATCCACTGCGTCAGGGCTTATACTGTAATTGGACTTAAGGAATGCGTAGCAATGCTCCAATGCGTTTGACGGTAGTTCATATGGAGAATGCTTGTGCCTTGTGTAGCGTTCCTCTTCCGAAGCGTAAACCAGCTTGCCATCAAGGATTGCGGCTACTGCGTTGTCATGGAAATTAGGCCAGTTAAAACCTATAACTAACAATCGACCACCAAATCATTTATCTACAAGCAATGCATTATCTATTATGTATTCTCCGACTGTGCCATCCCATGTTATGTGGTACGATGTAACTGAAACTCTTTTCTTGAACATAGGAGCGTCCAGAACAAATGACTCAGCTTCCCCTCCTTCGAAGGCCATATTTATCCTGTATTTATTTTTAAGCGCTACCAGCCTTGAGACAGTGGCGGTATTTATGTGAGCGCCTATGAATGACTCGTCAATTCCATATGCAGCCACCTTTGTTATTATGGCGTCGAATTTTTCGGATACTTCCCTTATCTCTGCCTCCTGGTCCATGCCCCATAACGGGGATATTGTGGCTATGCCAAGCTCCTTGCATATATTATCTATGCGGTCCTTCTGGTACTTGCTGGCTATTGCCCCGGTTATAAGCTCTGTGACCTTGTTGCGCGTAAGGGCGTTCTTTAGGTCTTCAAGCTCGAGCTCCTTTTTGCCTTCGGTATCACATATGATATGCTTTATCCCCATTGCCTTCGCCTGCAAAGAGGTATACCTGATGTTTGGCTTATGGAACATGTAGCTGTCAGTGTTGAATGGCTTCATGGTTATTAACAGCTTGGGCTTTGAGCCGCTTTCGCTCGCCTTATGTATTGCAAGCGTTGAATCCTTGCCACCGCTGAATAGGGCTGCTATCATTTTTTCACCGTTGATGATGGGCATATGCCGTTTAATATGCATTTATCGCAATATTTGGCCCTTGCAGTGCATACATCCCTGCCAAGGGCTATTATGAGATGGGTAAAATTGCCCCAGTCTTTCTTTGGTATTATTTCCATTATTTCCTTCTCGATCCTTTCCGCGTTTTTGCTTTTTGACAAGCCAAGCCTGTTCGATACGGTTATGCAATGCGTGTCTATAGCTATTCCAGCACTTTTTCCGAACCAGTTGTAAAGCACAACGTTTGCAGTCTTTCTGCCTACGCCCGGCAATGAGGTAAGGCCCTCCATAGTATCAGGCACAATTCCGTTAAACTCCTTTTTTATCTTTCTTGCGGCCAAGATTATGTTTTTTGACTTGTTCCTGTACAGACCCAATGATTTTGTGTATCTGTATAGGCTTTTCGGGCTGCTTGATGCATAGCTATCTATACCTTTATATGCCTTGAAAAGCCCTTTGGTAACGACGTTTACCTGCTTGTCCTGCGACTGCGCAGACAGCATTGTTGCAACAAGAAGCTCCCATGCATTAGAGAACTCAAGGCTGCTTTTCATTTGGGCATTATAGCGTTTTTTCAGAAGGGACATTACTTCTCTGGCAAATTGCCTTTTATCATGATTCAGTAAAACACCACTTTGTTTATTATATCTTGCAAATTTATTAATAATGTTTAATGCATTACTTTTAAGTGTTTATTTTATTAGGGTAATTGATTGGATAATGATCATGACGATAAATCCAAAAAGGACAAGATAGATATTATAATGAAAAGGAAGGAGGAGCACATAAACATATGCCTTGACCAGCCAGTGCAGGCAAAAAGCGTCAGGACCCTTTTTTCCGATGTGAAGCTTTTGAACAATTCTTTGCCTGAAATAGATTACGATGATATAGATACCAGCACATCGTTTTTGGGCAAGAAATTTTCTGCGCCGTTCATGGTAGGCGCCATGACTGGAGGCGCTGAGTTAGCAAAGCGCATAAACTCGAATATAGCCGAGGCGGTTGAGGAGCTTGGCTTGGGCATGGCGCTTGGCAGCCAGCGTGCTGCGCTCTACGACAAGGCGCTTGAAGACACATACACGATAGCGAGGAAGAATGCCCCAAACGCTTTCATAGGTGCCAATATAGGAGGCGCGCAGATATCCGCAGGGATGAAAATAGATGACATAAATAGGCTAATAGAAATGATAGATGCGGATGCATTGTATGTGCACCTCAATCCGACACAGGAAATAGTACAGCCGGAAGGAGAGGCTAGATACAAGAATGTCATGGAAGGCATAAGCATGATAGTTAACTCTGTAAAAAAGCCCGTGATAGCCAAAGAGGTCGGATTCGGTATCTCCCCCATGGTGGCAAAAAAGCTCGAGAGTACAAAGATTGATGCCGTAGAGATTGCAGGGATGGGCGGCACCAGCTATGCAGCCGTGGAATGGTATAGGGCCAAGGAGATGGGATTGGAACAAAAGGTGGATTTGGGCAATCTGTTCTGGGATTGGGGCATACCCACTGCTGCCTCTTTGTATATGATAAAAAGGCATTCTAAGCTCCCGTTGGTCGCTTCCGGAGGCATAAGGAACGGCGTTGAGATGGCAAAGGCCATGGCTATGGGTGCCTCGCTTACGGCAATGGCGCTGCCAATATTAAGGCCTGCCACAAAGTCGGCCAAGGACGTGAAGGACTTCATAAGCAAATTATTGGTAGAATTCAAAAGCGCAATGTTCCTTGTTGGGGCGAAAAACATAGACGAGCTTAGAAGGGTTCCGTTCGTAATAACCGGAGAGCTTGCAATATGGAAGGATTATGCAGATAAACTGGTGTTATGATGCAGTATTCCAAGCTCGATAGCAAAGAGGCTAAAAAGGCAATTCTTATCTTAGAAGATAGCTACAAGGATGTGCATTACTACCTGAACTTCAAAACACCGTTGGAGCTGATGGTTGCGGCCATATTGTCTGCGCAGACAAGGGACTCAACAGTAAATGCGATAACTCCGAAGCTTTTCGAGAAATTCAAAAGCGCAAGCGATTACGCAGATGCAGAGCCCGAAGATTTGGAGAAATACCTGAAAGGAATTTTTTACATGAAGGGCAAGGCATTGAACATAATCAAAGCATGCAAAATGATAAATGAGAAATATAATGGGAAGGTACCTGCCAGCATGGATGAATTGATAGAGCTTCCTGGGATAGGAAGAAAGACTGCGAACACGATATTGATAAACGCTTATGGAATAATTGAGGGGATACCTGTAGACACATGGGTAATAAAGCTATCATACAGGATTGGGCTCAGTGATGAAAAGAAGCCTGAGGCCATAGAAGATGATCTGAAAAATTTAATTGACAAGAAGTATTGGAAAAATATAGCTTATGTGCTTAAGGAGCACGGGAAGAGCATATGCGGCACCGTGCCTAAATGCAGTGAATGCATGCTAAATAAAATATGCAAAAGGAACGGAGTGACAAAAAGCGTATGAGTAATCGGATTAGTAAAAACTGGTATTGACATGACGAAGAAATGCATGGTAGCAGGCTGCATTATCATAAAAGACGGAAAGATGCTTATGCTAAAACACAAGAAGATAGGCGTATGGCTGCCCCCTGGGGGCCATATGGAAGAAAACGAATTTCCATACGAGACCGCAATGCGTGAGACATTTGAAGAGACAGGGCTTGAGGTCGAATTGCTGGGAAAGGACAACGTGCCGTATAATGATGAAAGTGCCCACACTGTTATAGAGCCATTCGCCATGGTATACGAGAATGTTCCGTATAAGACTCAGCCGATGCACATACATTTTGACATGGTCTACATCGCAAGGATTAAAGGAGGGGAAATTTCAGGAAATAATGAGAGCGAAGGCATAAAGTGGTTCAGCAAAAGCGATATTGAAAGGTTAGATACGCTGCCCAATGTTAAGGCCATATCCATAAGGGCGTTGGAAGCTTATAATGAATTATAAAAGATGTTACGATGAGGGTAATAGCAGATTTGCATGTGCATACGAGATTTGCCATGGCATGCAGCAGTGCAATAAATGCGCAGACAATGCACGAAACCGCAAAGCAGAAGGGTTTGAATGTAATAGGAACTGGCGACGTGCTGCACCCGTTATGGATCAATGAGCTTAAGGAAAATCTCGAGAGCGAAGGCAACGGGCTTTACAGGCTTGCCAAAACAAATGAAGACGTGCATTTTATCCCAAGCGCAGAGGTTTCTACCATATATGAGGGCAGGGACCACAGCATAAAGAAGGTTCACAATTGTATTCTGCTTCCTAGCATAGAATCCGCAGAGGCTTTATCCAAGGCCCTTGAAAAATATGGAAGCATGGATTCCGATGGAAGGCCGCAGCTTAGGATCAGCTGCTCCGAATTCGTCGATATAGTTATGTCAACGGATAAAAGGGCATTTGTATTTCCGGCACACTTATGGACTCCTTATTTCGGCGCCCTAGGTGCAATGTCTGGATTCGATTCCATAAAGGAGGCTTATGAGGACAGGGCAAAGGACATACACGCGTACGAGAGCGGATTGAGTTCCGATCCCAAGATGAACTGGCGCATATCGGAGTTGGATAAATACACGCTGATATCGAACAGCGACATGCACTCGCTGGCCAATATGGGAAGGGAGTCCAATGTATTTGATGTTGAAAAGCTTTCTTACGATTCCATAATAAAATCGATAGTTGAAAAGGATCCGAAAGTGTTTAAGCAGACAGTAGAGTATTATCCAGAGGAGGGGAAATACCATTACGATGGACATAGGGAATGCCATTATTCGGTAAATCCGGAAGAAACGAAAAGCAGCGTATGCAAGGTTTGCGGAAAGAGGCTTGTTATAGGAGTATTGCACAGGATAGACGAGCTTGCTGACCGCGAAGTTGGATACACTCCTAAGAACCACATACCTTACATACACGCCGTGCCTCTAATAGAGGTGATATCTTACGCAAAGAAGAAGACAAGGTATACCTCTTCGGTAAAGGATTTGTATTCTAAGCTTATAGAGCGCTTCGGTGATGAGTTGGATATACTTACAAACGCAAGCATAAGAGATATTGAAGAGGTTGCTGGAGCCGATATAGCCGAATGCATAGACAACGTAAGGAACGACAAAATAATCATAAAGCCAGGTTATTCAGGTGTATACGGAGAGCTTGATCTGCTTTCAAGGACAAAGGATGATACGCCTAAGCCGATTCGGCAAAAGGGCATGTCAGATTTTTTTGGCGATTGATGGTGATTGAATTACTGTAATAGAGGACAATGATTTAAGGTTAAGGCCTGTCGACATAGAAAAGGATATGGGGCATTTCCTTGAATGGTACACAAACCCTGATGTCTTGTTTTATTCCGAAGGGCCTGCGACAATGCCATACGGGCCAGAGATAATAAGGCGCATGAATGGAAAGCTTTCAGAGTTAGGAGAGACTTATATAATAGAGGTTAAGGAGAATGGTGCATGGAAGCCAATAGGGGACGCAAGCATAACAAAGGATAAAACGCCGATAACAATAGGTGCAGAGGAGTATTGGAACAGAGGCATAGGCACGAGGGTATTGGATATGCTCATAAGAAGGGCCAGAGATATACATATTAAAAAGCTTTTTGTAAGCGGAATATACGAATACAATCAGAGGAGCATGCATGTTTATTCGAAGCTTGGATTCAAGGAGACTGGAAGGGTTAACGAGAACGGATATGAACTCGTGAAGATGGAGCTTGAGCTTTGAGTGTTTTTATGGATGTCAAATTCATATCGTGGAATGTCAACGGCATACGCGCCGCTGAGGCAAATGCAATAAAGCTCATAGAGTCGGAAAAAGCGGATGTTATTGCATTTCAGGAGATAAAAGCAGACGATAGCACAGTCCCCAAGCATTTTATGGAATTGGGCTATCATACGTATATCAATCCAGCAAGGAAGAAGGGTTATAGCGGAACGATGGTAATGACGAAGAGGAAACCTGCTTCATACTCCACGGAATTTGATAATGATGAGGGGCGTGTGCAGAATCTGGAGTTCAGGGATTTCTATTTCCTGAACGTATATTTTCCAAATTCCAGGAGGGATCTTTCAAGGCTTGATGTGAAGAGAACGTTCAATTCCAGGATGCTTGAGTATATGAAGGGCCTTGAAAAGGAAAAGCCGGTAATAATATGCGGCGACTTCAATGTTGCGCATACGGAGATAGATATCGCAAGGCCAAAGGATAACGTGCACAACGCAGGCTTTACGAAGGAGGAACGCTCCGACATGGACAATTTCATAAGCTCTGGATTCAGCGATACATTCAGACTTTTCGATGAAAATGATGGCAATTATACGTGGTGGTCGTATATGTTTAACGCCAGGGCAAGGAACATAGGATGGCGCATAGACTACTTCCTGGTTTCAAAAAAGCTTGTAAAAAAGGTTGTCTCTGCAGGCATACTCAAAGAGATAAAAGGATCGGACCATGTGCCTGTGACATTGGAAATCGATGCTAACCTGTAATCGCCATTATGCATGATTTTAAGTCATGAGTTAGCACTGATTTCACAGTGTAGGCTATTTTACTACCTCCTGTACGAATGATGGATATACATTTTTTACCCCTTTAATGGCAGCTATATCGCTTATAATGCCTTCTACCCCATCAGAATCGGTTGTTATTATAGCTATTGCACTGTGGTCGCCGCTGGCCCTGTATAATTCTTTTACCGTGCTTAGTGCCTTTATGGAGCCTATAGCCTCCATGTAATGCTCGGGCGCTATGTCAAGCCCAACTATGACCTCGCACATGCCAAGCCTGTTCAGCCTTGCCCTGGCCTTGTAGCCCATTATTATATTGGACTTTGACAGTTGCGCTATGCGGTTGCGCACGGTCCCGTTGGATACGCCATACTCCTTCGCAAGCTCCTTTACAGGTATTTTGGAGTTTGATACTAGCCTCTCGACTATAAGCTTGTCTAGGTTTTTTAACAAATCTTTTGTCATTTATATCTATTTATATGATAAAAATAACAAAATATTTATATATTTGGTCATTCATAATACTACATGTGATTAAATGACAGTACCAATAGAAGAGAAGTTTGAGGCTATGAAGGCGAAGGCTTATTTTCCAAAGGAAGACAAGATAGAAAACATAGAGATACCGAAGAAAGGCAAGTGGAACATAATAACATTTTATCCTGGAGACTTCACATTCGTTTGCGCGACTGATATAGAGGCATTCATGGGCTTGTACGACGAGTTCAAGAAGAACGATGCCGAGGTTTATGCCATAAGCACAGACAGCATATTTTCCCATAAGGGCTGGGCGGAGAGCAGTCCAAGGGTAAAGAAGAGCTCGATACCTATGGTTGAGGACTTTAACAAGGACATAGCAAGAAAATTCGGATTGCTGAACGAGAAGTCAGGCCAGGCCATGAGGTCAGTAGTTATAATAGACCCTGACGGCAACATACAGTACATGGCTGCATTCAACAATAACCTGGGCAAGGACGCGGATCACATCCTTAATGCATTCATGGGGCTTAAGTACCTAAGGGACCATCCATCCAAGGAGGGCCATATGTGCGCCATACCTGCAAACTGGAGAAATGGTAAGGAAGCATTGGACATAGACGTTGTAAAGGACATAGGAAAGCTTTGAGCTTTCCTTTCTTCTCTTTTTTTTCTTTTTACCTTTTTATATTTTAGATAAGCTTCTGCCAGATTAGTCATTGCTTGCAAAAACCATTTTTACACCATTATACATGCAAAAAGGAAAATGTATTTAAATGCATCAGTTCCATTTTGTTTTGAAATATAAATATTTGGTGATAATGTGGGAGGCAGCGGCGATCAATAAATTGATATGTATTAAATTATATTAGCTATTTTTGCTTGTCTAGTTGTTCTTGCAGGATTTTGTATTGGTAGGTTTGTTCTGGAGGCATCCTTCTTGCGCCTAAAGTTCCAATAAGTATGTCGGTTATTATATCTACATTAGGGTTTAGTTTTTCTCTCATTGCATCTTTCGTAGCATTTACTACAGCATCTAACGTTTCTCCTTCGTATATGGGCTTTATGAACATAGCCCCATAAGGAGAGCCTATGTCTCCGAATAGCGTGTACCTGTTAGTGGGAGTTTCTGGGTTGTTTATTAGATGTACACGAAATTCGTTCCTGTGGGCATTGAAGCCTTGTATGTCGGTTTGCTGCAGGCTTATTATTGCAGGATATTTTATCGGCAGCCTTTTCATGTCTATAGTAATCCTGTATAAAATCTTCTTCTCTATTAATCTGTAATATGTATAGTCGGATGAGCCCTTGCCAATGCCTAGTTCCGCGTCTATTTCAGAAAAGCTTTTCCTTCCATCCCTATTCAATGCAGTTAGGATCCCATATTCCCTTTGC
>DAHXOG010000039.1 GCA_027364995.1 Candidatus Mancarchaeum sp. | reverse complement strand
GAAAGGGAATGATGGAGTGAAGGTCAATAGGAAAGACAGCTTGAGGTTCTATTTGAGCAAGGACATTGCAATCAAGATGATAAGGCTTAAGTCCTAATGCTCACACATTTGAGCCAGTTATAACTGCTACTGTCAATCCTTTTGTCTTCAGATTTTTATACGCTGCAATAGTTGATACGGAAGCCAGCTCCGCTATAAGCCCATAATCCTCAAAGAATTTCTTCTGCTCGTACCTCATCGATTTCTCTGATACAGAAACCGCATTGCCCGAAACCCTCCTCAATGCTTCTATGCCTTCATCCCCATACGTTGGATAGCCAACCGCTATTGCGTCTGCCTTTGTCCTGGGCTTCTCGTATTTTACTGCTGCTTTTTTAATGAAAGCTGATACTAGTGGCTTGCACATTTCGGATTGCACTGCTATTATTTTCGGCATTGATGATATTTTATTATGGTATTTCATTTCCGCGAGCGCCTTGTAAGTTGCGCTGAGCAGCGTGGCGTTCTCTACGGGCACGAATATGTTTTTTGTATTTGTATTGGAGTACATTATCTCGTAAGCTATGGACTTCTGCCCTTCTTTTCTATAGCAATAATCGCCGCATAGGAATGCCTTATGTTTTTTTGAGTATTTTATAGCAAGTTCCTGCGCCTTGGAAAAATCGCCATTTACCCTTGTTATATTGGCGTTGCCAAGCGACTTTATGTCGTTTATTTTATCCTTGTTTGCATCTTCGCTTATGAACACTTTCGTGTTGATCCCGTAAAGCTTAGAGTAGTACGTTATAGAATATGCCATATTCCCAGTAGATGCGCATACTACCTCGTCAAATCCATACTCTTTTGCCTTTGCCACTTCTATGGCAGAGCCCCTGTCCTTGAACGAATGGGTTGGGTTGAGGAATTCCAGCTTAAAAAGCAATGAATCGTTTCCGCTGGCTTTTATGTAAGGAGTGTTGCCAAGGTATGGATGCATGTAATTGCAATTAGGCATTATGGCTTCCATGTCCCAAAATCCGGATATCCTGCTTATTTTTGGCATGCTGCCGTTATACACTACCTCCAATACCTCTCCGCATTTGGCGCATATTTGAGATTTGTAATCGCTATCGAATAATTCGCCGCATTGGGTACACTCCAAATGATACCTCATTTTCTCATCTTGCATTAATTGCATTGTTCATATCTGCTTGTGCCCGTTTATCTTTTCCTTTAGGTGCTCGTAATCGAATTTGCCGAGCTCTTTCTCCATTTTATCCTCGTCCAATTTTATATCCATTAGCGTGCATATGTAAACAATGTCGTCCATGGCGCTTTGCAGGCTTGAGGTTGCCCCAGGAGAAGGCGTTATATTGAACATTATGTTATTGCCCCTTATTTTGGAAGCTCCCATGCTCAGGAACCTTTTGTCCTCGTCTATTATTTGCGGCCTTATGCCGCCGACATTCTTGTCAAAATGTATCTTGTCTGCTGTCAATGACGGTACAATTTTTGATACCTCATTCTTCACGAAAAGCGACTTTCCTATAAATGACAATGGGTATATGGCATTTTTCCTCATTATACTGCGTATGTCCTTATTCGACACTATGTTGAAAAGGCTTTGTATTGTAGGTATGTCAAAATCGAATGTTTTGAGATAGTCCAATGTCGTGCCGCTTTTCCTTACCTCCAATGCCACAGGAAACGATACCGTAGGGCCGAACCTTGTTATTCCCGGATTTGTTATATCAGGATCGCCATGTATTGCCGCGAAAGGTATGCCGCCAGCCTGGACCCTGTACACCTTGCCGTTAAGCACTCTTGGAGCGATATAGAAGCCGCCTCCTACGGATAGTATGGAGAGATTCTTGTCATACCCCAATTTCTTTGCGAAAAACAAGCTGTATGTGCCGGATGCAAATATTACGAATCTTGCCTTGAAACTGCCCTGCTTTGTTATTACCTCATGGCCGTCTTCTATAGGTTTTACGTCTATGCACGGGCAGTTAAATATGGATTTTACTCCGGCATTGGCTGCATTTTCATAAAATGACCTTGCCAACAGGCCGAAATTTACAATATAACCCTTGTCGGAGAGCAGCGCTGAGACTGTTTCGCCTTTTGCACGCCCTTTTATGGTGTTCGGCTCTATCTTGCCTAGCTCGCTTGCGCCTATTTTCTTGAGCCCCGGAAAAAGCTCCCTCATATCCTTTGAGTATATCTTTTCCAATCTTTCGTTTTCCTCTTCGCCTACGCCCAAAACCATTTTTTGTACTGGTGATATTATTTCGGATGCTTTGGCGTCAGGCAACATTTTTGCGTAATTGAGCACGCGTTCGGCGGCAGCCTTTGTGTGCTTGGCCTCAGGAAGCGCGTAGTTCGTTTCTATGTCGCCGAAATGCAATGTCTGTGAGTTGTTAGTTGAATCCGAATTTAGTGGCGCAACCTTGTCGTATTTCTCTATTATCAGTATGTTTTTCATGCCTGAGTATCTTGAGGCTACATATGCTAGCGCTGACCCTGTTATGCCTGCCCCTATTATTATAAGGTCGTAGTAGTCTTCCAACTTGACACCTTATTTAGAGCTTTGGCCGGATATCCTTTCCAGCACATAGTTCAGTATGCCTCCTGATTTGTAGTAATCCAGCTCTATAGGCGTGTCTATCCTGCTTGTAACGCTTGTGGATTCCTCCTTGCCTGTTTTTTTGCTGGTGAATTTCATCCTTATCTCTGATCTCGGGGCCATATCATCTTGCAGTTCTATCGAGATTGGCTTTGTGTAGTCTATGGCCAGGGTATTATAGTCTTCGTCCTTATGGAACTGTAGAGGCAGGACACCCATGCCTATCAGGTTGCTTCTGTGTATGCGCTCGAAGCTTTTGGCTATGACAGCCTTTACGCCTATTAGTGACGGTCCTTTGGCTGCCCAGTCTCTGGAGCTGCCCGAACCGTATTCGCTCATGGCCAAAACCACTAATGGCGTGCCTGATTTTTTGTATTCCATGGCTGCATCGTAAATCGGCATTTCTTTGCCGTCAGGGAAGTATATTGTATATCCGCCCTCCTTGCCGTTCATGATTACGTTTTTTATCCTGTTGTTCGCAAATGTGCCTCTCATCATTACCTCATGGTTGCCCCTCCTTGAACCGTAGGTATTGAAGTCCTGGGGCTTGATCCCATGCTCGATGAGATATTTTCCGGCAGGGCTGTTGGAGCCTATTGCGCCAGCAGGGGATATATGGTCTGTCGATATGGAATCGCCGAAAACAGCAAGCACAGCTGCATTTTCTATGCTTTTTAGCTCATTGTTGCCATGCTTTAGGTTCTCGAAGAATGGCGGCAGCCTTATGTAAGTGCTGCTTTCCTCCCATTTATAGATTTTCTCTGTCGGGCTGTCCAGCTTATTCCAATACGGGTTTACATCGTATATATTGGCCCCATACTCCTTGTTGAACATCTCAACCTTTATGGCATCGTGGACTGTTTTGGCTATCTCCTCGTTGCTTGGCCATATGTCCTTCAGGAAAACCGGTTTCCCGTCAGATCCATTCCCCAGCGGCTCTTTTGTGAGGTCTATAAGCACTGTGCCTGCTATGCCGAATGCTATGAGCAAAGGCGGCGACATAAGATAGTTTGCCCTTACGTCCCTGTGTATCCTTGCCTCAAAATTCCTGTTTCCCGAAAGCACCGAAGCAACTGCTATATTATGCTCGTTTATGGCATCGCTCTGCTTCTCTATCAATGGACCGCTGTTGCCTATGCATGTTGTGCAGCCGTAGCCTACAAGGTCATACCCAAGCTTCTCAAGCGGCTCCATAAGATTTGCAGCCTTCATATACTCTGTTACGACCCTTGAGCCTGGCCCGAAGCTTGTCTTTACCTTGCGCGTGTTTACCTTCAATCCTTTCTGAAGCGCATTCCTAGCTAGCAGTCCCGCAGCCACCATTACTGATGGATTGCTTGTGTTGGTGCAGCTCGTTATTGAGGATATGACCACATCCCCGTCGGATAGTATCTCCTCATGGCCGTCATCGTACTTTAGCTTCACATGCTTTACGCCGTCATTGCTCACTACGGCTTTCTTTATGGCCCCATTTTCTGGCGTTTCGCTCTCGGATGACCATCTTGTATAATCCTCCATCGTTATCTTTTCTTCATCCTTGAGCTTAGAGTTCCCATCCATGAATATGTTCTTGAACTCCTTCCTTATGTCCTGCAATGGAATCTGCTGCTTAGGCTGGCTTGGGCCAGAGACGCTTGGTATTATAGAGCCAAGGTCTACCTCTATCACATCGCTGAATTCTACATTTTCATAGTCTATGCCGAAAGATTTTTGGGCTTCGTAGTATTTTTTAACCAACTCCACCTGCTCTTTGCTCCTGCCCGTGCTCTCCATATACCTAAGCGTTTCCTCATCCGGAGGGAATATCGCTATCGTTGCGCCGTATTCCGGGCACATATTCGATAAAGTTGCCCTATCCGGAAGTGTTAGCTTCTTTAGCCCGTTTCCAAAAAATTCCACGAATGTGCTGACTACTCCGTGATCCCTCAATATCCTTGTTAGCGTTAACGCAAAGTCCGTAGCTGTAACTCCGTCTTTGAGCTCGTTTGTTAGCTTAACCCCTATCACTTTAGGCGTTGAAAATGAAACAGGCTGGTTTAGCAATGCAGCTTCGGCTTCTATGCCTCCCACGCCAAATCCGACAACGCCTAGTCCGTTTATCATTGTGGTGTGCGAATCGGTTCCCACAAGGGTATCAGGCATTGCGATGTATTTGCCGTCCCTTTGCTTCAACGAGACGCAGGTGGCCAAGTATTCAAGATTCACTTGGTGGCATATCCCTGCAGACGGCGGGAATACCTTGAAATTGTTGAATGCCGAGCTCGACCATTTAAGAAATTTGTATCTCTCCTTATTTCTTTCCATTTCCTTTTCCTGGTTTATTTCAATGGCCTGTATTGTATTGAAAGCGTCTATCTGGACTGAATGGTCTATTATAAGATCGACATTTATCTGTGGCTGTATTGTGTCGGGAGGCATGCCATTATCGACAACGTACTGCCTCATTGTTGCCAAGTCCACCACTGCAGGCACGCCCGTAAAATCCTGCATGAGTATCCTTGACACCATGAATGGCACGTCTCTTTCCGATGGATTTTTTGCATCCCAGGCCATTAGCCCCTTTACGTCTTCCATGGTTATGCTTTCGCCATTAACGTTCCTTAATAAGGACTCCAAAACTACGCGGATTGAAAACGGGAGCCTTGAAATCTTACCCATTCCGGTTTCCTCAAGCTTTGGCAATGAGTAATACTCTACTGTCTTGCCCGAACTTAGCTCAAAATTTGAAACGTAATTTTCATTCCCATTTGCCATATTAACACCGTTTTGATATATCTGGCAAAATTTATAACCTATTGCAAAATTTGCTTTGATTTTAGGTCAAAAACCAAATTGAAAAGTGATATTAAATTTAACGTACGTTATTAGTATGTGATTTTATGGCAGATTCATCAACTCCTACAATAATTAAGGGTTTGGAAGGCGTATACTTCACTGAGACCAAGATATGCAAGGTAGACGGCTTAAAGGGCAGGCTGTGGTATAGGGGCTATTCAATAGAAAGCCTTGCAAAAAATTCCAGCTTCGAAGAGGTTTCATATTTGATATTGTACGGAAGGCTCCCGAAAAAGGACGAGCTTGACGGGTTTAAGGCAAGGCTTATATCGAGCATGGCATTGGATAACGGCATTGTCGAGCTATTGAAATCGCTAAATGGGAAAATGCTGCCAATGGATATTCTCAGGACCGCAGTGTCCGCAATGCCGGCATTCTCGGAAAAAAAGGTTTACCAGAACGATTCCGAGGAGCACATAGCAGAAAGCATAGAGATAATAGGAAGGATTGCCGGCGTTGTCGCAACGATAGGCGCAATGATGAATAATTTGGGTTACAGCAAACCCGACAGCAGCAGGGGAATAGCGTATAATATACTTTACATGATGACTGGCAAGAAGCCCGAGGAGAAGGCGGCAAAGATGCTTGATGTGATGATGATACTCCATGCGGAGCACAGCTCAAATGCATCTACCTTCTCGACGATCGTGGCAGGATCCACAATGGCTGACCTGTATTCCGCCATAACCGCCGGAATATGCGCGCTTAAAGGCCCATTGCATGGCGGTGCGGATGAAAAGGCATTGGATATGATGAAGGATATAGGCGACCCCAACAATACCGAAAAATACATAGAGGACGCATTGGCCGGCAAGAAAAGAATAATGGGATTCGGGCACAGGGTATACAAGACCTACGATCCTAGGGCAAAGGTGATAAAGGCATACCTTGAGGATATACAGAATGGCTCGACCATGGAGGTACAGACGCTTACGGCAATAGCCTTAAAGGCGGAAAAACTTATGATTGACAAGCTTGGCGAAAGCAAGGGCATATGGCCGAATGTGGATTTCTTCTCCGGTCCTGTATATACATATATAGGCATACCTAAGTCCTTATTCACCCCATTATTTGCGGCGAGCAGAAGCCCCGGATGGTGCGCGCACATGTTGGAGTATTGGCAGGATAATAGATTGATAAGGCCATTGGACTATTATAACGGGCAGCTTGATATACCTTATACGCCAATTGACCAAAGAAAATAGATTTGCCGTTTGTGATGATACGAGGTATTTCTGATCTTTGATGAGAAGAGAGTCTGCTGAAACGACATTTCAAT
>DAHXOG010000038.1 GCA_027364995.1 Candidatus Mancarchaeum sp. | reverse complement strand
ATAATGCCATGTCTATGAGAAATTTCGATATTTCGCTGTTTTTATTAAAAACAAGCTCGTCTCCCCATTTATCATTAAAGTAATCCTCTGCGCCAGTCTCCTTTATTTTAGATAGCGTTACTGCTATTTTGCTTTCAGGCTCGTTAGGGCGTGATTTTGTTTGCATTTTATCATGTATTGATTTTATCATAAGAGAGCGCTTTATATAATATAAATAATTTTGTGTTAGGCGGTTTAACCAGAAAGTGTTAAATATATGGAAAACAATTAAAATATTCTGATTATATGACAGACAAAAGGATAAGCACAAAGGAGATGTTGGACGAGCTTGATCGGTATAATCTGGACTTTATTAAGTTTAAGCTGAAAGATGAAAAGGATTATAGCACAATAAGGAAACTCTACAATGCGGTAACCCATGACGACACGAGAATTACGATGAGCGACGATTTATATGTACTTTACACGGATATCGCTAAAGGGGACTTGAATGAATTACGTAGCGTACTGGACTACTTTTTGGAAAACAGGGATTTGAGGGTATATAGGCATAACGACATAGAAACCTTGATTGAGCATTTGGATCAAGAATCAGAAAAGCCTGAAAACTTGGGCAATATAAAAAGCATAAATGGCTTAAGGAAAAAACTGGCGGAATATGATAAAGAGCTAGTCGATAACCTACAGCGTTCCGGAATATTCAGTTTTAGTAAGGAAGAGCTGGAAACCATGAAAAAGTTCCTGCGGAATGATAGTGCAGATGTATAGTTTCCCTGATGTTTGACAATAGACGTTGTCCACATTATGTATAATATATATGACCCGATAAAAGAAGATGTGTAGCTTTAAGCTCGGTAAGCTTGGGTTATGCATTTTATCGTTGAAATTTTGGTAGGCATTATGAAGGATTTATACTTGCTTAAGGTAGGCGGTAGTGCAATAACTGACCTTTCAAAGCCAAATACACTGGCTTCCGGGGAGGTTACTATAGCTACAATATTAAG
Organism: Candidatus Mancarchaeum sp.; assembly: GCA_027364995.1. Classification (GTDB taxonomy): domain Archaea; phylum Micrarchaeota; class Micrarchaeia; order Micrarchaeales; family Micrarchaeaceae; genus Micrarchaeum_A. Next base: position 5,731 of record DAHXOG010000038.1, on the reverse strand, counting down.
CGAAATAAAAGAAGCAATATCCTCGGGTGGGTTCAACCTTATAATTGGGCACGGTAGTGGGTCTTTCGCCCACGTACCTGCTGCCCAGTATAAGGTAAATGACGGTCTGAAATACGAGAACAGCAGGGTTGGGGCCATAATAACGCATATGACTGCGAAGCGCCTTGACGATGAATTCATAAATGAAGGGATAAAGCTTGACATGCCTTTATACCCATTTTCTCCCTCTGGATTTTCTGTCTCTTCAGGCAACGCCATAAGCGAAGGATTTTATAAGCATATCAGCACTGCATTGGAAAATGGCTTTATACCCGTAGTGCATGGCGATGTTGTGATAGATATGGACAAGGGCGTATCAATAGCCTCTACTGAAAAGGTCTTGGATTTCATGTCCAAGGGATTTGTGCCTAAAAAGATATTTTACGGATCCGATACTGACGGGATTTTCACTTCTGATCCCAATGAATACAGAGACGCCGAGCACATAAATGCAATAAATGGCTCGAATATAGAAAATGTGCTTAAAGGCACTGGGGTTTCCAAAAGGAGAATAGACGTTACTGGGGGCATGAATACAAAATTATCATTATTGTATGAAACCTGCAAAAGGACTGGGGCAGAGGGTTACATATTCAACCTGAAAAGGCCTGGAATGCTCAGGGCCATGCTTTTGGGAATAGCAAGCCCCGAACTTTATACAAAGGTAGAAAAATAATTTATAGCACTTCTTCTGGCGTTACTATGCCTACTATCTTGCCGAAATCCTCGACGAGCACGGCCCGACTGCTTTTAAGCATGGTACGTACTGTAGAAACTGGCATGTTCTTGTTCACAATTGGCATAACGTATGATATGTAGTTTTCAAGCATGTCTTTTTTATTTGCATCGAGCAGGTCAGATGTCGTTATTGCTCCGACTATCTTGCCGTCCTTTTCTATCGGGAATTGCGATATTCCGTTCTTGATGGCTATGCGTATTGCCTTGGATACGGAGTCGTCGTGCTTGAGTATGATAACCTTTCTGTTGGCAACTTCGTATACTTTCTTGGAATCGGAATTCTCCAATTCGTCAAGCTTTTCGAATAGTCTGCTCGCTATTTCGTAATTAGGTATTACTTGCCCCGCCTCGACTTTTGCGAGTAAGGATTGACTTATCCCAACCTGCTTAGACAGGGATTGTTGTGTCAGCCCCAGTTTTTTCCTTCTTATCTTTATGGAACCCAGAGGTGGAAATTGATACATATATATCCATATTATGCCTATTGCGGCATCGCATTATATGCGATTAAATCGGATTTAAGTAATAAATATTCTTCTTTATTTTTTGGAAATACGTGTATTTGCTTTGGCTTTCCGGTAAATCATTATTATTGCCAGAATTATAATCAATGCAATTACTGCGTAATATACGTCTGGGCTTATTCCATATTTTATATTATGCTGTATTATTGTTGTGGTTGAGGTTGTATTGGAATTGGTTTTGGCAGAGTAAAAATCAATGCTTTTCACTGCGAATGGTATGACTATATTTGTATTAGGATTTCCAAACTGTGACGCGTTAGTGGCGTTTGGTATGTAAACCTCTGTTTTCGGCTTGCCAAGGGCTTCCCATATCGGGTTGCCAGTATTTGAATTGGCTGTTGCATTGTCGTATGTAGTTAATGCACGCCTTATCGCATTTGCAGATGTGAGGCAATTCCCAGTTGGATTAGTTACATTCGATGCTACTAATGCAGTGCATTTGCCATTTGTCGCATTAGGCATTATATTAGGATCAAATACATACACGATTATTACATACCAAGGTATCAGGTCATTGTGAAATGTGTTGTTCACCAGATGCGAATGCGCTGGCAGAGGCAGAATGCCGTATGGCTTGCCATCTATGCTGTTGGTTTTGGAATAGTTCTCTATTGCAGTAAATTCGGGGGAATAAATGTACTGCGGATCTGCCTGGCATCTGGTATTGGTATTGCCAGATCCGCAATTGGTATATACGGTTTTATTCATGAAAACTGGCATGCCGTTTGATGAATTGATACCGAATATTGTCATGCCTGCATATGCAGGTACCAATATCCAATCAGGGATGAGGTTCGATTGCGCTGATTTTATACCGGCGTAACAATCGTACTTTGACTGGTTTATGGTAAGGTTTTGTGCTACGGAGCTTAAAGGAGGATAACAAGAGTAATTCCCGGTGTATACATAGGTTACTTCAGAGCCGTTAAAGAAGGCACCGCTCTCGTTTGAAGTAGGATAGTACTGTGATGCCGCTATGCTCGTTATCGACAAGAATATCGTTAACGATATTATTATGGTAAAGAAACGCATCATACTATCACAACTATTTGTGTGCTGATTCTATAATTTTTTGCTTTTTGTTTTACAAAAGGCACGGTTAATTGACATGTGCATCGTATTAAATTATAATATTCATGGGCTCAGTATGGCGCCTTCGGATGCGCTTGATACGAGCTTGGCGTATTGAGCAAGCAATCCCGTAGGGTGCTTTGGTCTTGGCTGCTTCCACGAAGACATTCTTGAATCGAGCTCGTCCTTTGATATTAATATATCCAAAGTGCCTTTATCACAGTCTATGGATATAATATCCCTATTCTTTACTACAGCCAATGGACCGCCGACATAAGCTTCCGGCGTTACGTGACCTATCATGAGGCCTCTTGTCGCACCAGAAAACCTGCCATCGGTAACCATGGCTACGCTAGTTCCCAATTCCTTCCCTATTATTGCAGCCGTAACGGACAACATCTCGCGCATGCCTGGTCCACCCTTGGGCCCTTCATACCTTATTACTACAACATCCCCGGACTTTACATTGCCATTGGTAACCCCCTTAAATGCATCTTCTTCGGAATCGAATACGACAGCAGGGCCTTTTAGTTTTGTGATCTTTGCCGCAGCCACCTTTATTACAGCGCCATCCGGAGCAAGGCTGCCTTTAAGGATCCGTATTCCACCGCGATTATGATATGGCTTAACGGTATCGGAAACAACATCGTTCTTTTGCTCTTTTATTTTCATTTTTGCCATATTTTTCGACACGCTCTCTCCGGTTACGGTGAGTGCGTTCCCATGTATGAGCTTTGAATCAAGCAGCTTTTTGATTACTAATGGCACTCCGCCGACCCTGAAAAGGTCTTCCATTGTATGGGCGCCGCCGGGTCTCATGTTAGCTATTTCAGGGACCTTTGAGCTTATCCTGTCGAAATCGTTCAGTGTTAGCTTTATTCCTGCCTCGTGCGCTATTGCTATCAAATGCATGACTACGTTTGTGGAGCCTCCCATCGCCATTAGTGTTGTTATTGCGTTTTCAAAAGCGTCATAAGTCATTATGTCCCTTGGCTTAATCCCGTTCTCCAAAAGCTGCATTACGGTTTTGCCTGACTGGTATGCGTAATCGTATTTTACGCCTTCGACAGCTGGCGGGGCGGAGCTTCCAGGCAACGCCATGCCCAATGCCTCTGCCATAGTACCCATCGTATTTGCAGTAAATAGGCCTGCACATGTGCCTATACCGGGTATCGCATTATTTTCAAGCTCCTTCAGCTCCTCTGCAGAAATCCTTTTTCCTGCGAATTTCCCAACAGCCTCGAAAACATCCTCCATTGTTAGCTCCTTGCCATTCAGATATCCGTTGGAATTTGAGCCGCCGTACAAGACTATTGACGGTATATTGAGCCTCGCTGCCGCCATCAGCATGGCAGGAGTTGTCTTGTCGCAGCCGGATATCCCGACAAAAGCGTCATATGCATGTGCGTTTATTGTCATTTCCACAGTGTTCGCTATAATCTCCCTGCTTACCAGCGAGTATTTCATGCCTTCGTAGCCCATGGCTACCCCATCTATCACAAGTGGAGTTGAAAACATCCTCGGAGTGCCCTTATTGTAGTAAACCCCCTCCTTGGCCTTCCTGCCTAAATCCATGGTGTGGAGGTTGCAAGGCCCTGCTTCGCTCCATGCAACTCCTACTCCAACCATAGGCCTTTGCAAATCCGAATCCGATAATCCCATGGCTTTCATGTATGCCCTGTTTGGCGATCTGTAAGGGCCGTCGTAAAGCTTTCTTGATCTTGCTTTTGTATTATACATTTTACCATCTCATCTGCTCTTTCTATGCGAAATATTATCCTTACTGCCATCCTTTGCAATAGGCTTAAACGTTCCGCCAACTGCCCATGCTGGCTCGCTTTCGTTGAATGGCTCCATGCCCGAAACCTTGTATTCCTCCAATATGCGCTCGTTAATGTCTATACCTAGACCGGGCTTATCCCTAGAAAGCGTGAAATATCCATCCTCTAGGCTATAACCCGATTTAACGAGTTTCTTTTTCCATTCTGGCCAGAAGGCCTCAAAGCTCTCCTGTATCAACAGGTTCGGTATTGTGTAATCAAGGTTAAGCGTAGCTGCAGTCTGTATCGGTCCGAATGCGTTGTGGTATGCGACTTCTATCCCGAATGAATAAGCCATGTCGGCCACGCTCTTGCCCTGCATGAGCCCTCCGAAATTGGTTATGTCAGGCTGTATAACGTCCATTGCATTGGACTTCATATAATTCAGGAACAAATTCCTGTCAAGCACCCTTTCGCCAAGCGCAACAGGTATGCGCGAATATTCCCTGAACCTCATAAGCCCGTTGAACTGGTCAGGGTGAACCGGCTCTTCCATAAAAAGAGGCTTAAACGGCTTAATGGCCCTTGCTACCCTCATGGCGGAATTTGCATTGAACCTGCCATGGCATTCTATCATCAAGTCAAGCTTGGGAAATTCTTCCCTTAATGCCCCGACTATATGTGCGGCGTTTTCTATATGCTCCGAGTCTATGTTATCATACGCATCCCCAAACGGATCGAACTTTACGCCGGTAAAGCCCATTCTCACCACATTTTTTGCGCTTTTTACGAAATCGCTTGCGGTTATGCAGCCGTCGTACCATCCATTGGCATACGCGCGTATCTTATCCCTTATAGCACCGCCAAAAGCCTTATGCACAGGCATTCCGTATATCTTGCCCAGTATATCCCACGATGCCATTTCGAATGCGCTTAATGCAGACGTAGTCTCCATGGAAACCGGCAGGTAAAATGAGTGCTTGTAGAAATCCATGTAGTTCTTTTCTATTTCAGTAGCCTCTTTGCCTTTAAAGACCCTTGCTACCTCCCTCATCTCCTCGTATACAGGAAGCGTCATCATCGTTGTTGGCGCTTCTCCGTAACCGACTACACCATCGCTTGTTGTGAGCTTGAGCACTATTATCGTAGAACTCCACGGGCTTGACTTCTCCGCATTTGTTTCGCCCAAAACAAATATTTCAGCATTCGAAATTTTAGGCATGTAACCACCATTCCCATTATTTACAGTTAACTGCTAAATAGATTTTTGTATAATGTGTATATTGTGGTGCTTGAGTGGTTAGCAATGAGTTTGCAAAGGGATTGGACGGGATAATAACTCCTGCCATAACGCCTTTTGATAATCGTAAAATAGATTATGAGGCAATAGCAAAACTGAACAGTTTTGTAGGGAGCGAAGGAGTAAAGGCAGTATTCCCGGCAGGCTCTACGGGATGCTTCTCCTTTATGACATTGGATGAGCATAAAACGGCAATAGGATATTTTTCCGAAACGATGTCCAAAGGAGTTAAGCTGCTGCCAGGCGTGGGCAGGAATTCCATTGCGGAAACTTTGGAAATGGCAAGGTTTGCGGAAAAG
>DAHXOG010000037.1 GCA_027364995.1 Candidatus Mancarchaeum sp. | reverse complement strand
ATAAGCGAAAATGCAGGCACGCACGGCGGCATGTCTAAAGAAGAAATTGAAATACCATTGCTGCACATAGGATGAATGAAGCGGTATGCTTATGCTGCAATGGTTATAGACTCAAAAGGAATTCGCAGCATGGAATTTTTTAAGAGCACTTGCACATGCGTCCATTTGATTTTTTTTGCTGTATTCGTAGGCTATTTTCTTTGACAATGCCAAAAGATTATGGCGCACCTTATTGCCATCCATTGCCAAAAGCAGCTTCTCCCTGAGCTCTTCCTCGTCGTTTGGATTGAAAAGCAGAAGCTCGTTGTTGAACTTTGCGCGTATGTCCTCAATAACTGCTTTCTCCGAAAGCAGCAACGGCAATCCGAAAGTAGCCGCCTCTATCAATGTCATGTTGAAGGTTTCCCATATCGATGGCGATACGTAAAGATCCGATATCGCATAGAATAATGGGAGATCATGCTCTGATACCCTTCCAGTAATCATTATGCGTTCGTCGCCTTTTGACAGGCGCTCATAAAGAGGTTTTGACTTGCCCTCGCCGACTATTAGCAGGCGCAGGCTATTGTCTTTTATTTTTCTAAACGCTTTAATCAAGATGCTGATGTTTTTCTGCGCCTCCGAAAGCCTTCCCAGATAAAGTACTATTCTGCATTTTTTTACCCCGAGCCTTAGTTTGAGCTTATTGATTTCATGGATTGAAGGCTTTGGCCCATCCAGAAGATAGCTGTCATGTACTATAGTAGCCGGCTTTTCATATCTCTTTACTGCCCTTAACTGCTCCGTATTTAACGCTATGATCCCATCAAAAAACGAAAAGAACCGCTTTCTTGCCCTTTCCAGCCCGACAAAGGTGCCAGTTCCGAAAGTTAGGGGGATTATGTTGTAATCGAAAGCCGAATTATAGCTGCCGGATGCATTTGCATGCTCCATGTAAACTATTTTTGCGTTGCCTAAGCTTTGCTTAAGCCTTTTTAGTATAACGTAGTCCAGTATTGAGTTGGCAAGTATTATGTCTGGCTTTACTTTTCTAACGTACTGCTCCATTTCGGTTGTATTTATGCCCTTCATAGAATAAAGCGCATAATAGCCAATGCGCACAATACGATTTTCCATTATGGAATTCATCCTTATGTGCTCGCCCATTTCCTTGAGCGCTTTTTGCTTTAATTGCTTTAGGAACATAGCTTTTCCATTAGTTTTGTGCTTAAAATAATCATTTTTGTATCCCATATAAAAGGTTTCTATCCCACGCTTGTCCAGTTCGTAGAATAGGTTTGCTGCGACGCGCTCTGCCCCTCCTACAGCGCCAACCCTTGAACCTGTATCTACAATTAGGAGACGCATGCGAAATACCTAGAATATTGGCTTGTACCTAATATCCGTATCAATAGTGCAGTCAAAGTATTTTAATACTGTTGGAGCGACATTATAAACATAGAGTTTGCTTCTCTCTAGTTTTTTATCGTCTATTGGATTGCCATATGCTATTACGCCGAATATTCCATTGCGCATATGGTCCCCGCTTTTGGCCATTTCAGGCTTCATGAAAAGGTTGCCGCTTTTCTGGTAGCCGAATGCATCAATGAGGTAATGCGGCTTTATCTCTGCCATTATGTCAGGGGCTATAAAAAGTTTGGTTCCCTCGTAGTAATCGTCTGCATCAAAAACGTTTACCATGAGATTTTTGCCGTCATTGCCTTTTATCTTAGCGAGTTTTTGCATTATCTCCTTTTTTAGGGCTTTTTTCTCGCTTTTCTTTACTATCCCGTTTTTGAACCTTTGATCGTTTATGAATATCGTGCAGACTATGGTGTTTGCCACGCTTGCGAATGCTTTGGTCCTGCGCATATCATAATCAAAATCATGTATCCTTGTATAGTCACCTGCAGATGCGCCGCTTAATACCGTGGCAAATGCGTTTTTAGAAATGTTTTTTAGGCTTTTTGGCAACTTGTCGTATAACACTTTCTTGGATCCGCTGCGGTTCAGGCTTTTTAGTATTTTTTCCCTGACGTTATATTTTAGCGAGCTCACCTTGTTCGCATTTTCTATTGCGGCCTCTATTTCGGGCTTTAGCCTTGCATAGCCATTATTCAAAAGCCACCCATTCATCAGGAATTTTTCCTTTATTGGCTGCGCACCGTGGTCTGATACGAGCATCACAGTTGCATTCTCGCTGGCAGCGCGCTTCTCTATCCACGTGAGGAATTCCGATATGCGCTCATACACAGGCATGACATAATCCTTCCACTCTTTAAGATTCAGCGCAAAATGCTGTATCCTGTCGGATTCTGTGAAGCATATAAATGCAAAATCATATTCTTTCCTGTTAAGCATGTCCATTGCGAAATTTGATCGCTTTATAATACTCTCCTGGTATATTTTGGACGCTTCGCTTAATGTGATCTTCTTGGATTTCATGTCAGCCTCAATGTCCGGCTCTCCTGAAAAGCCGTTGCTCTCTGCTATTTTTTGCACGTGCTTTGAACTGAATTTCGGAGGTAAGGGAAACCCTGTCATCATGTCTATATTGTCATTTGCAGTGGGCTTTACAAGCATGGCAGGAGTGACTATTAGGCTTGTATAGCCGTTCCTGGCAAGCTTTTCCCAGAATGGCTCTTTTATGCTTGTATCATAATACACAACGGACTTAGTGTAGTTTGGCTCAATTTCGAGGAATTCTGGAACGCCGTGGTCGCCTGGCTTAAAGCCCGTATATATGCTTGGCCATGAAGGACCAGTCATTGGAGGCAGTGTTGACTCCATGTTTGTAAGCGTGCCTTCCTTGAAGAAGCGGCCGAAGCCCGAGAGCTTATAGCTGCTTAAGTTCTCCTTTATCAGCCACAGCGGTGCAGCATCTATGCCTATTAAATAAAGTTTCTTTTTTATGCAAACACCATTGTTGATTTATGTATTAATAACAACCATAGCAATTAAATCGGAAATATTATATTTATGCCTTTTGCAATTGTTAGTTTTGCGTTTAGTGCTTTTATCTTCGGCATTGCAATATAATGCGATATGCGCATTAGATTATGGCCAAATGCTTATGCTGAATTGCATTTAGGTTATTGCACTGTGCTCATAACTACATGGTTGCAGCGTTAAGGCGATAATCTGTTGATCATTCTCGGGAACGGTATCGCGTCCCTTATATGGTCAAGGTTAAGCATCCATTTTATTAGCCTTTCCGTGCCAAGCCCGAAACCAGCATGCGGCACACTCCCATAGCGCCTAAGGTCGATATACCACTCATAGTTCTGCATGTTGAATTTTATGCCTTTGGCCTTTTCGAACTCATTGAATCTTTGCATTAGATCATCGTATTTCCATATCCTCTCGCTTGCTCCTATTATCTCGCCGTGCCCGTGCGGAGCCTGCAGGTCTGCGCTCATCGTTGTGCGTTCGTCCTTCGGGTTTATGGGCTGGTAGAATGGCTTGAGCTCCTTCGGCCAGTATGTGACAAATACCGGCTTGTCTTCGTCCTCGGTAAGCATGCGCTCCTCTTCTACTCCGAAATCGTCGCCCCATTTAAGGTCCTTGCCCTTTTGATTAAGCAGGTCTATTGCTTTCTCGTATGTAAGCCTTTTGAACGGCGGCCTTATCTTCTTTAGCGTGTCTGTATCTACATTTAGCTGCTTTAGCTCGTCCTCGTTGTTCTTTACCAGCTGCTGCGCAACATTGCTTACCATCCCCTCTTCGAATTTCAGAAGCTTGTCAAGGTTGTAGTGAGCCGCCTCGAGCTCAAGGTGCCAGTATTCTGCAAGATGCTTTACGGTCCTCGATTTTTCGGCACGATAAGATGGGGCAAACGTATATACCTTCTCAAGAGAGAATATCATCGCTTCTGCGTATAACTGTGATGATTCCGTTAGATAGGCCTTCTGGCCGAAATAGTCTATCGGGAACATGTCGGCGCCTGTTTCTCCGGCGGATGATGTTATGAGGGGCGGAGTTATCTCGTAGAAGCCCTTGCTGTCGTTATATTTTCTCAGGTATCTGAAGAAGTATGAGCGCAGCTTCATTATGTTCGTCATCTTCATGCTCCTTAGCCATAGATGGCGCTTGTCCAGAAGCAGTTCCGTGCTTTGGTATTCCGTTATCGGGTATGGCTCGCCCTTGCTTATGGTCTTAAAGTAATCGCACTCTATCTCGAATCCGGAAGGGGCCCTTTCATCCTTTTTAACAGAGCCTTTCAATTCTATGCTTGATTCGATTATGGACTCTTGTGCCTGCTTCCATGTCTTTTCATCAACATTGTCCTTTTTTATTGATGCCTGTATGGTGCCTGTCCTGTCCCTGATTATTATGAATATTATTCCCCCGCTCTCCCTCTTCCTATAGACCCATCCGCGTATCGAGATATGCTTATCCAGCTTTTCAGGAACCTGAGACGAATATGAATATGCCATTTAACCACATTTATTTATCAGATATGCCTAATTTAATTGTTTTGTATAGGCATTGGCACTGGATTCCTATGGGCGTATTATTTCAGGCTTGTAATTCCCGGTTTTGGAAAGTGTTAATAATGGTTAATGGCATAGGATTTAGGGTGTAAGCATGTTGAAGGATGTATTCAGCACAACTATAAAGTACATGCAGATAATGGATGAGAATGGTGTTATTGATAATAATTTAATGCCTCCAGAGCTCAATGACCAAAAGCTCGTAGAATTTTACAAGATGATGAGCCTTGCCAGAAGTCTTGACGCAAAGGCGCTAAGCTTGCAGAGGCAGGGCAGGCTTGCCACATATGCCCCCTTGGTTGGAGAAGAGGCAACACAGATAGGCAGCGCAATGGCAATGGGGAAGAACGATTTTGCGGTCCCGGGCTTCAGGCAGCACGGGGTTTATATAGTAAGGGGATTACCGATAGACCAATTCTTTGTTTACTGGAAAGGTTACGAGGAGGGGGCCAAAATAAAGAAGGAGCTTAATATTACCCCGGTAATAGTTCCGGTAGCTACACAAATGCCCCATGCGGCAGGCATAGCATTTGCAAAAAAGTACCTTAAGGAAGATTCTGCTGTTGTTGTTTATGTGGGAGATGGAGGTACATCTGAAGGGGATTTCTACGAAGCCATAAACTTTGCAGGCGTTTTCAAGGTTCCCTTGGTTGTGATAATAGAAAACAACCAGTGGGCCATATCTGTTCCCAGGAAGGATCAGACGGCAGCACAGACACTTGCCCAAAAGGCAATAGCTGCAGGAATAGATTCCATACAGGTTGACGGAAACGACGTAATAGCAGTATACAAGGCGACAAAGGATGCCATTGAAAGCGCAAAAGCGGGAAAGCCATATGTTATAGAATGCTTGACGTATAGGCTAAGCATGCATACGACATCGGACGACCCAACAAAGTATAGGAGCGATGATGAGGTGGCGCAATGGCAGAAAAAGGACCCCATACTCAGGCTTGGCGCATATTTGAAAGGCAAGGGACTTTGGAACGATTCCATGGAGGAAGAGATGAAAAATTCGCAATTAAAAGAGATAGATGATGCATTAGAAAAGGCAAACCAGTTTGTCCCGAATCCCGATTCCATATTTGAAAACGTCTATAGCTTCTCTTCTGATGCCATAGATGAGCAGATGGAAAGCGCCAAAAAGGAAAATTACTGGCAGTAGGTGGCTATATGGCAATGATGAATATGGTACAATCTATAAACAACGCATTGGATTTGTTAATGGCCGAGGACAAGAATGTGGTGCTGTTGGGAGAAGATATAGGAAAGGACGGCGGCGTTTTTAGGGTGACGGACGGATTGTTTGATAAGTACACTGCAGCTCGTGTAATAGATACGCCATTGGCGGAATCAAGCATAATAGGCACTTCCATAGGAATGGCCATTGCAGGATTAAAGCCAATACCTGAAATACAGTTTGCAGGGTTTATGTATCTTTCTTATGCACAGATAGTAAACCATGCCGCAAGGTATCGTTCAAGGACAAGGGGCAATATCGAGCTCCCTTTGGTTGTAAGGACTCCAGTGAGCGGAGGGGTAAAGACATTAGAACACCACTCCGAGAGCCCGGAAGCCGTTTATTCAAACATAGGTGGTTTGGTAGTCGTAGAGCCTTCGAACCCGTACGATGCTAAAGGCCTGTTGACTAGCGCCGTGCATGGGAGGGATCCTGTCCTGTTCCTTGAACCTACAAAGCTTTACAGGCTTTTCAAGCAGGATGTACCGGAGGAGATGTTCGAGGTGCCGATCGGCAAGGCCAACATATTGAAGGAGGGCAATGATTTGACCATAATAACATACGGCACGATGGTAAATGTCGTGGAAAAGGCATTGGAAAAAAGACCAGGGGTAAGCGCCGAGGTTGTTGATCTGAGGACCATATGCCCATTGGACCAGGATACCATAGTAAAAAGCGCACGCAAGACCGGAAAGGTGATAATCGTGCATGAGGCATCCATGAGTTTTGGAGTTGGAGCCGAGATATCTGCAATAATAGCCGAAAAGGCGATTTATGACATAGACGCGCCAATAATGCGCATAGCTTCGCCGAGCCTGCCTTACCCGATGCCAGGATATGAAAATTACTACATACCGAACGAGAAGAGGATTGGAGACGCAATAGATAGCATATTGAATATGTAGGCGCTTCGTGTGGAAATGGTTAAGTTTGCCAAGTCTCAAGATAAAGTTTCCAGGATAGGAATTGGCACATATTATGATTTCAAATGGATAATTCCGGCAAAGGTATTAGGGATAAGATCAGGGTTCAACAGAAAGGCAGACGCCATCAAAGCCGCCATAGAATGCGGCATTAACCTTATAGACACGGCGGAGATATACGAGAG
>DAHXOG010000036.1 GCA_027364995.1 Candidatus Mancarchaeum sp. | reverse complement strand
CCACGGCTATGGGAGTTAGGAAGTGATCCTACAATAATGGATAGGGGATTTTTAACTTCAGAAAATCTTTCCAATGTGCTTTCTCTCGGGATGAAAACTATTGCAGGTATTAGGAGAAACAAGCATTTCCAAGAGAGATTCCTAGAAAAAGTAGACAGAGAACGATTGTATTCTATAAAAAACAGAGTCAAACTGAAAAACACTGAGGTATATGTAAAATCATTCAGGTACAGAAAGGGCAAACTCCTAGTGATATACAATCCATCGCTCGATGCACTGAAACGAGGAAGGTACTATGACCTCCACAAAAAGGAGGGTGTAGCAAAATATCTCGGTTATTCATTGATTTATCACAATACAGATATGAAGGATAGCGAAGTTATCCGGGCTTATTTTAACAAAGATGTAATAGAAAGGGCGTTCAGGCAGATGAAGGGTATCCTCTCTTTGAGACCAGTTAGGGTATGGATGCAATCACACATAAAGTCCCATGTAAAGATCTGTTATCTTTCTTATTCCATATTGTCGTTATTATCGTATAAACTTAGAAGGTTAGATGTGTCTGCAGTAGACGCGTTGGATAAACTAAAATCAGGTTATAATGTTTATCTTCATGACACAGAGTCAGATTTTAGGTGGAGTACTACTGTAACCCTAAGTAAATCACAGGAGAGGATACTGAACGTAGTGTATAAAAAGCATTAAAAACATAGGTAATTAGGTATTGAAGAAGCTTTACAGCTTCAAATAGGAGGGTTTGAATGTAAGGCCTAATTGTAGCAGTCCTGCATTAAACCCTATGCTATAGTTTTGGACTCCGAGAGCACTTGCTATTTTTTCAATTACTTGAATACTCTTTTGAAGAGTAGGTTCTATATATTTCCAAAATTTTTCGCTTAAAAATGCGTACATCTTAATTTTAATTTTTCTAAGATGCGGTCTTATCTTATCATAAAAAGAACGCTTAAAACTACTAAAAAGGTCACCAACGTAAGAAAAGAGTGTTGCAATTTCGGTAAATAGATCAGTTCTAAATAATGCAACATCCTTTTGTTCGCCACCTTGTTCAAGCTTTTTGATAACTTGATTATAGAACTTATTTAGATTATCAGTATAGCAATTTAAAACTTTGAAATCTTTTTCGAAATTTTTGAATGTGGAATTAAGAGCCTCATTTATAGTATTCAGATCTGTATCATTTAGCATGTCAAAGCAGTTTTTTTCATCATCATCCATATTTATCACACGTATTCTTTATAAGGTTAAATATTAAAATTTAACTAAAGCTTTAGCTTTTAACTACCAACTTTTAATTTATCTTTACACAAAAAACTGTGTGTCTGAAACCAAACTTTACTAAAAATTATACCTTAACCAACTCTCAATAATTAACTATTCTTACATTTCCACTTAATTAAGCCTTATACATAACTAAGTCAGGAAAAAGCAAATACTTGGTAAATCAGAATAAAATACACGATAAAATCTTAGGATGCTTCCTGAATAATGTTTATAACTTTTCTTTTACCGATATCCAATGGTGTAGTACTTGACTGAGAAAATAGAAATTTTAATAAGAGTAAGAATTACGTATATGGTATCGGAAATAAAAGCTTAAAATCAATTTATTATCAAAATTTAGAATTTATCAGCAGACGTAGATTAATTGACAAAGCCAAGCTATACAAAAGGCTTAAATAGCTGCAAACGCCAACAACATATAAAATCGTGGTGAATTTATGGGAGTTGGTAAATTCCAAACAGTATAAGGCTTGGCAAAATAGCTAGCCGCGCTTATCCTTTATGCAGTCAGTATGGTTATGAACCCTTGGGCTCAGTTTACGCACTGCTTAATATAATTTTACGTTTTAAATCTTTCGTAGCCGCACTAGGCCACTTCAATTTATGCATTAATGCTTATTGGTGCTGTCAATGAGAATCTTACAACTAGATGTAAAGAGCATGGATTATGAGCTAATAGCCCCGGAGGCATCCGAGTACGAAAAAAGCGATAAAAGGTCGGAACACATAGAGAATGCGCTCGTGCTGCTCACAACCATAGAGAAAGGCGATAACGAAGAAGTAGCGAAAAAGGCCGTAGATGCGGCATTGGAGTTTGCAAAGAAGCAGAAGCTGGACAAGCTTGTGCTGTATCCTTTCGCCCATTTGGGAGATAACCTTGAAGGGCCAAAAAGAGCAATGGAGATATTCAAGGCAATGGACGAACTGGCTAAAAGCCCAGGATTAGAGATTATACATGCGCCATTCGGCTGGAACAAGAAATGGAGTATAGAGATAAAGGGGCATCCGCTTGCAGAGCAATCGAAGCATTATGGAGCAGGGGATGAAGTACTTAAAAAGGAGAAGGAGCGCAGGAAGCTTGATTTGTCGATAGTGAAGAAAAGCGATTGGAATAACTTGCCTGATTCTGACCATAGGACCATAGGGGAGCTCATGGATTTATACAGCTTCCAGGAGGTCTCGCCCTCGATGGTGTATTGGCATCCGAATGGGTGGATAATATACAGGGAGCTTAAAAGCTTTATGAGGGAGATAGAGGCGCTTTACGATTATAAGGAGATAAGCACTCCGGCGCTTGCGAATGTGGCTTTATGGCACGTCAGCGGACATATTGATCATTACAAAGATAACATGTTCCTTGTTGATGAAGGGGCTGACCAGCTTGGGCTCAAGCCCATGAATTGCCCATCGACAATATTGATATACAAATCCAGGAGATGGAGCTACAAGGAACTGCCATTCAGGACCGCAATATTCGACAAGCTTTACAGGAGAGAGGTGAGCGGGGCATTAAGCGGCGTTTTCAGGGTACAGGAATTGACGACAGACGATGGGCATATATTCGTGAGCAAGGAAGGCGTTGAAAATGAAGTGACACTGTTATTGGAATCTATAGACAGGGTATACAAGACCTTCGGCATGAAATACCATGCAAAAATCTCCACAATGCCTGATGACCACATGGGCGACGAGAAGCTATGGGAAGAAGCAGAGAATGCCATGAAGGCTGCATTGGAGAAAAATAATATGGAGTATACCATTAACGAAAAGGACGGCGCGTTTTACGGGCCCAAGATAGACTTCGATTTAGAGGATTCGCGAAAGCGGCTTTGGCAGTGCGCAACCATACAATTGGATTACCAACTGCCGATTCGCTTCGGCTTAAGCTTTACCGGAGAGGATGGCAAAGAGCATATGCCAGTGATTATACACAGGGCCATACTTGGAAGCATTGAAAGGTTCACTGCAGTACTTATGGAGCATTATGGCGGAAAGCTTCCGCTATGGCTGTCACCCGTGCACGCCAAGATCATTTCGCTGTCGGAATCCAGCAATGCATATGCAGAGAGCATTTACAAAAAGTTCAAGGAATCCAAACTCAGGGTAGAGCTCGATGTATCGGACAAGAAGCTCGAGAAGAAGATACGCGAGGCGCAGCTTTCAAAGGTCCCATACATGGTAATAGTAGGACCGAAGGAGCAGGAGAAGAAGCTCATATCATTGAGGAAGAGCAATGGCAAGCAGGAAAACGGGCTTGAGATTGATAATGTGATAGCGTCAATGAAAAAGGAGATTGAAGAGCGCAGGAATCCTGAGGCTTAAACGGCGCAAAGGAGCTGAATTTATACGGTAAGCGAATAGATGTGCCTGTAAAGCTTCTTTCCTTTCTTGACGCCGTAGAGCTTGTATGATACCTTTGGCTTCAGTATCTTGTGCAGAGCGAAATATCCCGATACCAGCTTCTTGTCGCTTATGTACATGTCTATTCCGTTCCCCATCTCTTCGGTCTTGCTTACGAAGGCATTGCCGCGTATAAGGAAAGGATTGAAGCTGTCTAGGAATTTAGCCACGTTCCTATCGGAGCCGCGCAGCTGCAGTATCGCTTCATAATAGCCCGCGCTCCTCCTGTAGCAGCTCGGGCACATCTCCTTTGTGAATTTTATGGATATCGGATAATTGAAGCCGACACCGCCTTCGCTAAGCTCGTAAGATATGTGAAGCTCTGCTATTTTCTTAGACTCGTCAAGCCCTTTGAACCTTATCTTGCTGTTGGGCATATGGAACTGTTGGGATATGGCATCCGACATTGCTTCGTCGGAATATTCAGTAAAGCCCTTGCTGTCCCTTATTGAACCGCATACCTTGCAGCGCCTTATCTTTATGACTTTAGGGAGTGTAGCCTTTATTTTATCGATTATGCAGAATTCGCAAAATTCACCTATAAAACGTGCTTCGTCACTTGACCTATTGCACGTCGGGCAATATTTAATCATGCAATCAGCTGTTTATGAAGTGCCTGCTAACGATTGCCCCGTATGCCGGCCTAGTTACTAGCACTCCCATTAAAGCACCTATTATTGTAGATTCGGAGAATCCTATTACCTCTACCATCGATGTCGAGAAGAATAGAGGCAGCATGGCTATTATTAGCAGTATGGCGTCAGCCCATACTATGTAGAAGGCATTGCCTAATATGGTTTTAGCGCCTTCGCTTGCGCTTCTCCTTGAAAGTATCTCATCGGTTATTATTATCTGGGCGTCTACACCCGTTCCTACTACGGCTATCATGCCTGCGAATGCCGAGAGGTCTATCGTTCCTACCAATCCTATTATAGATATTATTATGAAAAGCTCAAGAAGCGTTGTCATTAGTATTGGGCCCACTAAGAATACCTTCCTGTAGCGTATTACGATGAATGCGGAAACCAATATGATTGCGGATACCAATGCGATTATGCTTATGTCAAGGGAGCTCTTTCCGAGCGTCGGAGGTATTGATGTTGGCGTGCCTACTATCACCTGGACGGGAAGCGCTCCGCCAGTAAGTATGCTCGATATTGTTTTCGAGGTGTTCGTAGCGTATGAAAGCTTTTGGGCGTACGCGAGTGTCGTTGGCGCCGCTCCGGATATCTGGTAGCTGTCTCCGACACTGCCGTTCGTTATTGAAGGATTAAGCTGTGGTGATGAAAGCAGACCCACCAATGACCATGTGTTCAACGTAAAGTTACCTACTCCTATCTCAGTAAATGAGGGAGTCATATTGCCCTTGCTTTCCAGTTTGACTGTGTAGTTAAGCGATTTGGAGTAATTTATGAGCGATGATGGAAGGTTTGCGCTGGCGAAGATCTGTGTGAATGATTTTTTGCTGGCATTTATGTAGCTCTCAGCAGCACTTATGCTTGCATTGTTATTGTATACTACGATTAATGGTATCGGATCTTTATTGTAAGCCAACGCATTTTTTATTGCGGATTCGGCTTCCGATGAGCTTACCCCTGCCGTGGTATTGCCAAGCTCTGAGCCGTTAATCAATAATATTGTGCCAGTAGGCCTGTCAAGGAACATGTATAATGGCTTGTTCGCCTGCCCGAATACGGCCCTTGCAAAGGATGTAGCCGCAGTGTCCGTTATATAGAACGTGACGGCCCATTCTACAGTATTGTTTATAGTAGATGGCGGAACTACGCCTATACTACCGGGAAGTATTCCTGTGCCGTTTATCGCTTGCACTCCGTTTACCACGCCAAGGAAGTCACCTTGGCTTTCTATTATGCTTGAAGTCTTATTTATGGAAGCACTGGATACGCTCGGAAGCGATACGTATACCTCATCGCTGCCAACTCCTTCTACAGTTACCTGTTTTAATCCGAATGTAGATACCCTTTGCTGTATGGTGGATATCAGGCTGCCCATCTCTGTTGCATTGACGCTTTTTTGCAACGTTACTGGAATTTGGGTGCCGCCAACGAACTCTATTCCGAAGTGCAGTCCATAATGCACGTCAAGCAATGCCAAGGCTACAAATACTAGTATAAGCACAAGTATCCTTTTGTCCAATATGTAGCTCTTTTTAATGTTCATGCATGCTCCCTACTTATTTTGTACCAAACAATCATAATGGTATTCCCGAACCATGTAGTTAATATGTCAGCCATAAGCCCGAAAAGCGCCACTCCTGCTATTTCTATATATGTCGGGATATAGAATACATAAGCTATGGTGAAAAGAACTGCAAACGATATTATTGCCGCACTTGTCATTGTGGTTCCTGTTTTCATAGTTGCGAAGGCCCTCTTAGTTACCGTGTCCTCACTCCTCTTAAGTATCCTTATGGATGAGAGCATTTCCGTATCTATGGCATATCCTATCAAAAGCAGAAGCCCACCAACGGAGGCTACTCCCATTGGTATGCCGAATGCGCCCATGGCGCCTAAAGCTACCAATATGTCATTGGCTGCTCCGAACACTACGGCTATAGCAGGGATTGGGGTTCTGAAAACTGCGAAAACCGCTATTGCTATTATTATGAATGCCGCTATTATTATTTGCGTCATGTTGCTCAGGAAAAATGCACCTAGCGTAGGCGTAATCTCATTGTATGAATACGAAGTAAACGGAACCACTGACCTCATTGTTGATATGACCTTAGATTTGTATATAGAAGAAGCGTTTGAATACGCAGTTTTTCCTATTGCAGCCATGCCTGCCGGATCGCTGCGATTGAATGAAAGCAGTGATGATGTATTGATAAAAGGCGACAGTAGGATCAATTCTGAGGTTAGCGCATTGCTCATATTTAGCGTTGATGCGGCAATTTGCACTTTAGCTGCGGCTTCTTGGGCTTTTAAGGTAGTATTTGATGGGTCCGTTTTCAGGCCAGTGACGGCACTGGTATAATTCAGGTTTGCAGATGAATATGTGCCATAATACGAGTATAATGACAACAGTTTATCGTTGGCAGTGACTATGCTTGAATTTTCAGGTATGGTTATAGAGGCAGTGTATACGGCTCCCACTCTTGAGACCGATGCCGTTGCTCCAGCTATCAATGATGACATTGATGACGTTAGCCCTCTTGTGGTTATCGCGTTCGTTGTTGAGAATTGTACTGTTATGCCTCCCTTGAGCGATGAGTCGTACTGTATATGCGGTATGAATACCAGACTTATCAAAAGCAAAGCTATAGGTATGAGTATGAATAGCTTGTAATGCTTAGCCTCGTAGAAATTATAGTTCAAATTATCAGTCTTTTATTTTTATGTTATGGATTGCTCTGATTAGGTATGTAATATATA
>DAHXOG010000035.1 GCA_027364995.1 Candidatus Mancarchaeum sp. | reverse complement strand
GGATTACGGACTGGTGCCATTGGAGGCAATGGCAAGCGGAAAGCCAGTAATAGCATTGAATGAGGGAGGGCCAACAGAAACCATAATAAACGGCAAGACGGGATATTTGGTAAGCGATGAGCATGAAATGGCAAAGGCGATGGAAAGGATTGCCGATAACAATGAGCTGTCTGCTGCTATGGGAATAGAGGGCAGAAAGCGTGTGAAGAATAATTATTCATGGGAGAGCTTTTTCAGGAAATTCGACAAGGAGCTCAGGAATGTTGCACGTATGTAATCATTTGCCTTTCGTTTCTGGAGGATTCAATGATATCACGTATTTTGACATTATCTTTGCCACGTAACTGAGTATGCTCTTTACCTCTGCCTCGGTCCTTGCACCCGTGCATATCATTTTGCCATTCTTGAAAAGTATAACGGTA
Source organism: Candidatus Mancarchaeum sp. (assembly GCA_027364995.1). GTDB lineage: Archaea > Micrarchaeota > Micrarchaeia > Micrarchaeales > Micrarchaeaceae > Micrarchaeum_A. The sequence goes on along the minus strand of DAHXOG010000035.1, from coordinate 6,837 downwards.
CGTGATTCCGATATCTTGAATATTGCACCTGGGAATTGTTCAGGCTCATAATCCACGGCCTTGACCTCCTTGGACAATGTATAAAGGTCTACCACGGCATGTAGATCGGCGCTGACTACTATATTATAGATTGAGATCTTAGGCGATTCCAGGTTGCCTGAGGTTTCGCCAGAGGGCTTTTGCGTTACCTTATTAGTATTCTTGCTATTTTTCTTGTTTGGCGTTAAACCACCGTAGTTAATAATAAATTTAAATAGAAAGCTATAAATACTACAGAGGCGGCCTAGTTGAAAAGAGTAGTAATTATAGGGGCTGGAATAATAGGCTTAGCCTTGGCCAAGGAGCTCGCAGGGTATGGGCTTGAGGTCACGGTTTATGATGGAAAGCATTCTGTGGACGAAGGGTCGGATAAGGCATCCGGGATACTCTCAAAGCGCGGGCTTGAGCTCAGCGGCTTATCGTACAAGGATTGCATAGTGAATAGGCTAAATGGAGCCAGACTGCATTTCGGAAAACAGACACTTAATGTAAAAACCGAAAAGACACAGGCTTACATAGTGGATAGAGGGCTTCTTGCCAAGGCCAATTATGATGCGGCTGTAGATATGGGAGCGATATTCAAATTGGGGAAAAGGCTGGATCTTTCCGCCATAAAGGACATGGACGACGGCAATACCATAATAATAGGAGCGGACGGTGCAGTGTCTAACGTTGCGAGGGCGTTCTCCTTCCCGAGCATAAAAGACTTCGTGCTGACTTACAAGGCCGAATACGAATGTACAAACTGCATAGAGGATAAGGGGATGGTTGACCTTTATTTTTCAAGGAATTTCGCCAATGGCTTTTTCGGATGGATTGCGCCTTATTCCGATTCAACATTAGAAGCAGGGGTTGGCATTACCGAGAGCAGCAAGAGGCACAGCATGGAGGCTTTCTCCGCTTTTACTAAGAACCGCAATGTGGACAAGAGCCTTGCGGATGCGAGATTGATAAAGGGGCATGCGAGCATAATACCGATCTCAAGCAGGTCCAAAACGGTAAATGGGAATGTGCTTCTTGTCGGGGATGCCGCGGGACAGACCAAGGCAACAACAGGCGGCGGGATAATATTCGGCATAGCATGCGCAAAGGTGGCGGCAAACAGCGTGTACATGAACCTTAAGAATGACAGGAGGCTTTCGCTGTATGAGAAGGATTGGAGGCGCTCTTATGGCACTGACCTTAAGATGCACAATGCATTGCATAAATATTATTCAATGGTTAGCGAAGCGCATATGGAAAGGTTCATAGGCATTGCAAAGGCGCTTGGAGCCGAGGCATTTTTCGCAAAATACGGGGACATGGACAGCCCTACCCTAATGCTTAAGCGATTTTTCCTTAGGGGGTTGGCCAAATAGCCGATAGTCAAATGATTCCGAATAATGAAACCGATGCCCTGGAAGCTATGGCCATCAAAGGCGCAGGGTATATGCCCAAGGCTATTATTATTATCACTACTGCAAGCATGACAACGAATACGCTTCTCGGTATGGATATCGCCTTGTGCGGCGTGCCCGAGTATATATTGCTTATCAGCTTACCGTAATAATAGATTGATATGAAGCTGTTTATTATCCCGATGAAGGCCAATGCTATGAGCCCGGAGCTTATGGCACTTGAGAAAAGCAGGAATTTGCCGACGAAGCCTATAAGGCCAGGGATTCCGGCCATTGAAAGCATTATTATGGCCAAAGAGAACGAGGAAAACCTGTTCTTATGCGAAAGCCCTTTATAATCTTCTAATGTATTGAGTCCTTCCATTGCAAGGAAGCCAACAATCACAAAAGCGCCTATTATCATTATCGAATGCGCGAATATCTGGAACAGTGAAGCCTCAAGCCCGAATGCTGATACCGATGCCAACCCGACCAATATGTATCCGGCCTGGGATATGGAGGAATATGCGAACATCCTTTTTACGTTCTTCTGGACCAAAGCAACAAGATTTCCGAAGAACATAGTAAGCACGGCAAGCACTTCGAAAATGGATACGATATCGTGCTTCATCCCGGCAAACACTATGAATGATATTTCTATGAGCGCAATGAATGCTACCTTCTTGTTGATCCCTGCGAGCATAGGGCTAATGGCGTTTGGCGAACCTTGGTACACGTCAGGTATCCATAGGTCAAACGGAAACAATGCCGCCTCTGTGCCCAATGACGCCACCAAAAGTATTAGCGATAGCACCATGAAATACTGTGAGCCAAGGGTTCCCGAGCTAGCCTGCGCTATTGATAGCGTAGAATCGTAAGGGAATATAAGCGCTATGGAAAACGCCAATGTGGCTATGGATATGGCGGACAGCAGGAATAGCTTTGTTGCTGGCTCTGCAAATGCCTTGCCGCACATCGCTATTAGCAATATGGTAGGTATCGTCATAATCTCTATGGATATTATTATTGTCAGCAGTGACGATGCCATTGCTACGGAAAATGCTCCTATCGATATTATAGGCAGCAGCATGCCGAATTTTACATATGATTTGTCCAATGAGTATGCAGCGAAGTTTACCAGAAGCATCGAAACGGAGAAAAGTATTATTGCGAATGACGAGAACGGATATATGTGGTAGAGCGAGAACACATTGAATGATGCTCCGGTTGCGCTGTAGTATAATCCGAATGATAGCATTATTGCGAAAAGCGCAGAGTTTATGCCGAACGATAGCCTCTTGTTTTTGTACAGTACGGATCCCAGGCCAGATACGATTAAAAGTACCAGAAGCGTCGGAATTGCAAAATTTGTAATTATTGGCATAATCTCACTATATTATGGTAAAGCCCAAAAGCTTGGTTATTATGAATGGAAACAGCCCGAATATGAATATTGCCGCCATGGCCATATAGGATGAAACCATTATCCCTTTTGGAAGCTTTGCTATGCTGTTCGAATACTCTTTACCTGCAAAGAATGATTTATTCACCACATAATACATATATAGCCCAAGCAGCAGTATGCTGAACAATGGTATTGCGCCGTACAGCCCGTATGTGCTTATTGCACCTATGAATATGAGCACGTCCGCTATGAACCCCGCGGTCAGCGGCAATCCGGTGGATGCAAATACCCCTATGAGGAACGAGTACGCAGAGCCCATGGATTCCCTTATTATGCCTTTGAGCGCTTCTATGTTCCTCGTACCGTACGACACCTCTATGCCGCCTATAACGGCGAACATCAGGGCCATGACTAAACCGTGGGCGAGCATTAGGTAAAGCGCTCCGGCAGTGCCTATGGCGCTTAATGATGATATGCCTACAAGTATTATTCCTGACTCCAGCATGCTTGAGTATGCGGTTATGCTTTTGAGGTCCTTTTGCCTCATTATTACGAAAGCAGCGTAGAAAGCGGATATCGTTCCCAACACGAATGCGTATTTGGCGAAATGCGACGAGAATGAGAACATCGAGAACAGCACAAGCATCCCGTATGCCCCGAATTTGGATAACACCCCAGATATGAGCATTGAGCCCTGTGTAGGCGCTTCCGTATAGGCGTTTTGCATCCATGAATGGAACGGGAATATTGGCATCTTTACCATAAACGCTACGAAGAACAGCAGGAATAGCAATGATTGTATTGAGCTCGGTATCAATGAGCTATGCGATGCTATGTATGATATGCTGAACGAGTTTACCGGAGTGTAGAAGTATATCAGCATTATGCCAAGCAGCAGCACGGCGCTTGCGAATATTGAATATATAAGGAACGTATTGGCTGCATGGCTGCGATTGCCTGAGCCGAATGAGCTTATCAGGAAATAGGATGCTATTACCCCTACGTCCCAGAATATATAGAACAGGAATAGGTTTGACGAAAGAAACAATCCGATGGCGGAGAATTCAAAAAGCATTATTAATGGGTATATGTTTCTCTCATCCTCGAACTTGCGCGATATTGTTATTGAGGCTGCCAATGATACTATCGCAGTAAGAAGCAAAAGCACTATGCCTGCAACTGTTGCGGTTAATGAGAAAGATATCCCGAACTGGCTTATATAGGCTACGGATTCCACGCTGCCTACAAAGCCTTTGACATAGAAGGCCGATGCCAATACTGCGATGGCCAGCGCGAGTATTATTATGCCGCTGCCTATCGCTATCCTCTTGGCGGTGTTGTAATTGCCGTATAATGCCGATGCTATTCCGGATACGCCGGCAATGGCCATTATCAGAAATAATATGGGAAACATCATTACACCAGCAATAAAAGTATTATAAGCACTATTCCTGCAACGAAAGCTATCAGGTATTCATTGGAATCTCCAGTCACTATTTTCCTGAGCTTGCCAGACATTAGGAGTATTCCGTTGGATCCCGAGGCGAAGAATCCGTATATCATCTCGTCTATAAGGTTTATCCCCTCTGCGAAATATACGAATGCCTTGGATATGTATAGATAAGCCGAGTTTACTATTACGCTGTTGAAAAGTATGTAATAGGCATTTGTGTGTATCGCGCCTGTTGGCTTCCTGACCTTGAATATGTAATACGATGCGAGTATGCCGAATATCACTATTATCGACTCTATTACCGCCTCGCTTATGGTTATCGCAAGGCTTGCGGTGTAGTTGTAGCTTGAAAGGAATCCGCTTATATAGAAGAATGCTATAGCAGCGGCAAGAACCAACACTGAGGTTATTGCGCCAGAATAAAGCATGCTTCTTGGTATCTTGGAATAATTATCCGTATGCGATTTTGGCGCCGGCCTTGAATGCAGGAAAAGCCAGCGGAATATGTATGCGCTTGTGGCGAAATCTATAACGGCAAGTATTATGTAAACATATATGTTAGATAATGCAGCGAAGTCTATGGCGGCTTTTCCGAAGAAGCCGCTAAGCGGGAATATGCCTGCTATGGAAAGCACGCCTATTAGCATCGGTACGTACAGCAATTTACGCTTGTATGATCCGTATATCTTGTATATGTCCTCTTCCTCCGAGTTGGCGCGCATTATGGATCCTGCTGACATGAAGAGCAATGCCTTGTAGAATGCCTGCACTATGAAGAACAGCACTGCGGCTATTATGGCATGCAGGCCTATGGCTATGAACATCAGGCCAAGGTCCTCTATGGTCGAATATGCGAGTATCTTTTTGATGTGGTGCGACGAGATTGCGTTTGACGCGCCGAGCAATGCTGATATTATGCCTATGGCAAGTATCAGTTCTGTCAGCCCTGCCTTGACAAAAAGGGGGAACAGAACCAATACGAGGAACACGCCTGCCTTGACCATTGTTGATGAATGCAGGAATGCCGAGACTGGAGTAGGGCCTTCCATTGCATCGGCAAGCCATTCGTGGAATGGGAACTGCGCAGACTTCGTAAAGGCAGCTATCAATATAAGCAGCATTGCAATTGGCAGCACTGGCTCAACAGGCATGGAAAGTATCGTTGCGAAGCTGAAGCTGTGATACGACGCCCATATCGCAAGTATCCCTGCAAGCATTGCAAAGTCTCCGATTATTATTGTGGATATTGATTTCCTTGCAGCAAATGGAGGATTTTTCTTATTGTACCAGAATCCTATAAGGAGATAGCTCGTTATGCCAAGCATCTCCCATGCAATGAACATGGCTATGAAATTGCCCGATATAGAGAACAAAAGCATTGATGCTGCGAAAAGCCCCATCTCAAAGAAGAAGCGTGGCCTTTCTGTAGGGTTATCTATGTACCCCATGGAGTAGAACATTATCAACGGCGTTATTATCGCTATAAGCACTGCAAGGATCACATTAAGCGGAAGCAATTGCGTCGTTATGTGAACATTATAGCCCAATATGCCGAACCATTTCGACTGTTGTATAGCACCATATGAGGAAACCGACGCATAGATTACCATTGCGGACGTTAACAAGCTGCCTCCCAACACCAATGGCCCTGTGTATTTTTCCCGCCCTCGCGTAAGCAATGCTAGGAATGATGCAATGATTATGGGCAATAATACAAACAGTGTCAGCATCCTATTCCCTCAGTTTTGAAAGTATCTTTATGTCAAGGCTTGACTTGCTGGTTATGAGATACCTGTAAAACACTATGACGGTTATGGCCTCTGCAGACGCTATGGCCCAAATCGTGAATAGCAACGGCAGTATCTGCCCGTTTACATTGAAGCTGAAGAATACCAATGCAAGCAGCGTGGATGACAATAGCATTATCTCGGTAGATAGCAGCATTATTACTATGTTCCTGCTGGAAACCAGCCCCGCTATCCCCAATGCGAATACCGCGAAGCTTATGACTATGAACATTTGCTCTATCATTTTATACTTCCTATTGATTTGAACAGTATTATTGAACTTATTCCGACAGTGAAAAGCATAGCGCTTATTAGGTAGAATAGGCCCATGTAATTGTCTAAGCCGCTCTTTATTTGCGTTGTCGAAAACAGGTTATATGAGGAATGCGGGAGCGCCATACCCAAAACCGGGTACGATATGGCGACAAGCATTATTATGAAGACTATTATGAATGACGCTTTATTTGTATGCCTGAATTTCGAGAAGCTTGATGACGCCACTCCGACAAGCGCGTATGTGGATATGCCCCCTACGAATATGAATAGCTGTATTATGGCAAGGAATGGCTGGTTTAGTATGAGGAACAATGCAGAATTCCCTATAAAGGCAAGCGTAAGGCTGATTACGGAATGCAGCAGGCTTTTGGATATGAATATGAATGCTATTGCGCCAAGCTCGAAGACTGCCACAAGAATTATTGCTATTATCTCAACAATGTTCAATTTTATAACCTCATTGAAGGTCTTCTGGCCTGCGTACGTAAGACCTCCTGTCGT
>DAHXOG010000034.1 GCA_027364995.1 Candidatus Mancarchaeum sp. | reverse complement strand
ATTTTGCTGCTTAATCTTGATGCACTTGCCATATTATTACCAGTATAACAGTTGTTTACCATATATTTATAGGTTTTCTTGTAGTATGCAGATTATGCGATATAACTGCCCAACAATGTTGATGTTTGCAAAATTCACAAATGGGCATTTACCCTGAATTGGCGTACCTGCACATGCTATTGACTGGGCATCCATTGCATATCGGCCTGCTCCTGCAATAATTCTTGCCGAGCTCTACGAATTGCGCATGGTAATCGTTGAAAAGCGTTATGTCCCTTTTAAGCTTGGACTCGAAGCACAGCTTCAGGGATTCGTATCCTATTTCCGGGCTTGTGCCGAACACCCTGTTCATTATCCTTCTGGTATAGGCATCTATTACGAAGGTTGGCTTTTCAGCAGCGTATAGTATTATTGAGTCTGCGGTTTCCGGGCCTATGCCGTTCATGGATAATAGGGTTTCCCTTAGCTTAGGCATTTTTATACTGAATAATGAGCCCAGCGACCCGTAGTTGTGCATTATGCCTGAGCATATGGACTTAAGCCTCAGGGCCTTTTGCTTATAGTACCCGCTTGGCCTTATCGCCTTCTCTATTCGCGATAAGCTTGCATCGGCGATTTGGCTTACGCCCAGTAGCCCGTAATCAGAAAGGTTAGCTATGGCCTTCTCCACGTTCTTCCATGATGTGTTCTGGGTGAGTATTGCGCCTATGAATACCTCATCAGCGGAATCGCCGGGCCACCAGTCAAGGAAGCCGAAGCGTGAACGCATGGAGCCGTATAGGGCCATAAGATCCTTGCGTGTAAGCTTCGATGGGTTCAAAGCTTCAGTTCTCCCGATTTTATGCGCGCTATTATGGCCTTTGGATTTTCGTTCTCGCAATTCACTCCCATGCTCTTGCATGTGCCAAGCACCTGATTGACCTTCTCGGCTAGGCTTTTTCCGTAAAGCTTGGCGTCCTTGGACTTTGCTATCTTCTTTACCTGGTCCATGGTTATGTTGCCTACGACCTCGTCCTTCGCCTTTGCGCCTGACGCTACGCCTATCTCCTTGAGTATCAGTGCGCTTGTAGGAGGCATTCCTACCTCGACCTTGTAGCTCTTGGTGGATGGGTCTACTATTACCTTTACAGGCACCTTTATGCCTGAAAAATCTGCAGTCTTCTTGTTTATCTCCGCTATTATTGCGTTTATGTTCACTCCTAGTGGGCCAAGCGCCGGACCAAACGGTGGTCCTCCTGTCGCTTTTCCGCCCTCTATCAGTCCATTTATTATAACATCGCTCATTGACTCACGCATCTTCAGTTTTCGCTTTTTGTATTACCTTCGCAGTACTCATTTTTGTGGTTATAGGTATTGGAACCACCACATCCATAAGCTCTACAGTAATGTCATTCTTTGTTTCATCTATTTTAAGCACTTTTGCTTTATAGCCCTTGAAAGGCCCGGTGTTGAATTCCACGATATCGTCTTTCTGGATATCCTGCGCCTTGCTTGGCATGCTGACTAATTTATCTATCTCCTCTTCCGAGAGCGGCTTTGAAAGCACGCCCCTCACATTGTGCTCCTTGCTCACAAATTCCCTGCAAGCGAGCTCGTCAGCCGCCTCTATTATTATGTAGCCTCGCATCCCGTCCAGGATTATTATCGAGTATATGTTTTCCGCTCCCTTTGATGCCTTGCTTTGGAGCATGTTTGCTACTATCCTCTCCTGGCCCGATGTCACTTTTACAACAAAATACATAAGCCCACTTAACATTAAATTTATATGCTTTATATTTATAACTATTAACTTTGTTTTAATTGGTTAAAAGGTACGTTTATGCATTACCTAAAGGTTAAAAAGACTTATGCCGAAAGGGCAAAGGCCTTCCTGTCCAAAAATGATATGCTCACAAAAGGACTAAAGGTACTACATGGCGCACGCTATATATATTTTCCGCTTACTATTTCTTCGGAAACTAATAAAAACCTTCCCGATTTCTGCGAAGCGACAGGCGCCGTGGTAGTGGCAAGGGCGGCAGGGGAAGATAACACAAGATCTACAGGGATTAGGAACTATAACGAAGCCATAGATATGATATTGCCGAAAAATAAGAGAGACGGGCTCGCAAGGGGATATGACCCTTTCGGCAACATAGCGGTAATAGAGATATCTGATTCGCTTAGAAGCAAGGAAAGGCTTATAGGCGAAGCAATAATAGCAAACAGCAGCACGATAACTACAGTGCTTGCCAAAAGCGGTCCGGTCAAGGGCATATATAGGACCAGGAGCGTAAGGTACGTTGCAGGCAAAAAAACCTATATAGCCAATTATCGCGAAAACGGCTGCTCATTCTCTTTCGACGTGAGAAGGGTTTTCTTCTCCCCTAAACTATCGTATGAAAGATCCAGGATAAGCTCTTTGGTAGGCGATAAAGAAAATGTGGCTATACCTTTTGCAGGGGTAGGCCCATTCGCAATAGAGATAGCAAAATCGCATAAATCATGCAACGTGGTGGCTATAGAGCTCAACGCCCATGCGTACAGGTACATGATCAAGAATATAGGCATCAATAAGGTGGGCAATGTCGTAGCTGCACAGGGAGATTTTATGGATGTTGCGGAAAGGTTCGCAGGATTCGCCGACAGGGTCGTAATGCCCATGCCTAAAACAAGCCTGGATTTCATAGGGGCGGCGTGCACTATAGCGAAGGATAAGGCGATATTCCACATATACACGTTCTGCGAAGCCGGAAAGGAGGAGAGCGTAATAAGCGAGATGCGCAAAAGGTTCAAGGGGCACGGAAGGGATTTCCGTTTAGTCAATATGAGGGTAGTAAGGCCTTATTCAAAGTCTGATATTGAGATTGTATTGGATATAAGCGCCTCGAAGCTTAAGCATGCATGATGACGCTAATGGCGATCAAACTGTTTTCATGGATTTTATATTAAGCACTCTTTTGTATGTACGCGGGTGGGTATACAGCAGCGAGTTCAGCATCCCCAGCATCCCGTTCCGTGCAGTGTTTGAATTCCTTAATACTGTGGTTATATCTATATCGCTTATCAATGGCTTTACGGCTTCATAATGATTTTTAAGCTCGTTCATATCTGCATCTATATTGAAGAAATCTATTATATAGAACGGCCTTGCACATGAGGAGTTGATTGAGCTGTTCTGCGTTTTTGAGTTCGCATACGATATTTTGTAAAGCGCATTGGATAATGGAATGCCGCTGCCTTGGATTTTCACAGCTACGCTATCTGCGTAATACTCCCTGGCATCCGCAAGCGGCAAAAGCGGAATCTCCGACAGCATGTATATTATAAAGGCAAGTATTCCCAGGATTGCGTTGTATGAGATATCGTTTCTTTTATTTTCACGGATTCCGGGGCCGAATGCCTTCTGGGCCATCATGTAAAACGCCATCGGCACGAACGATATCATTGTAAGTACCGAATAGTCTCCGGATCTTATATGGGCAAATTCATGCAGCAATGCGGCTTTAAGCTCATTTTGGCTGAGTATGCTCAGAAGCCCCTCGTTTATTGCCAATGTCGCAGATCTTTTTGACCTGCCGAAAACGAATAGGTTAGGCTCTCTTGCAGGCACTATTGCTATGCGCGGTGGCCTTATCCTGGATTTTACTGCCAAATCGGATATGGTCTCCTGCAATTGCGGATATTCATCTTTTCCAACATACCTCAGCTTTGTCGCTACGGAAAAGAGCTTTGGCGATACATACCATATTGCTATTAGTATTATCGCTATCGAAGCCAATATTATGTAATAAGGTACTGCAAAGCTGGCGATTATTGCGTATATTATTGCAGAGCCTATTATCAGGTATAATAAAAGGGTAGAGAACATCCTTATTTTAAGCCCACTGTTAGTTGACAATCTGACACCTTACTGTTAAACAACAGCCAATCCTATTTGCCTGTAAAACATTTATATGAATGTAAGGGCAACAATAAAAACCAAATGTTTTTATAATAGTAAAGCGAATGTTATCTGACCAGATTAACGATGAGCCCGATGGAGCTAATAAAGAGATCAGAGTCTATCGAGACCTACGCGACGGAGGGAGGCTTTGACATAGTGGAATTGGTAGGCAATGCCACATGGAAAGAGCTTATAATGATGCTTGTGGAGACGAACAAGCTTGACCCCTGGAACATAGACATAACAAAGATAGTTGATTCTTATATAGAGACCATAAAGAGGATGAAGATACTCGACCTTTTCATGCCCGCAAACGTAATATTCGCAGCCTCGGTACTGTTGCGCATAAAAAGCGACACCATGAAATTCTTCGAAGAGCCTGTCGAAGACTTTTATGATGAAAACCCAATTAAGCCGGAAAGGCCACAGGTTGCTGAGCTTATACCAAGGTTAAGGCACCAGCCAAGGGCAAGGATAACCTTGCAGCAATTGATGGAGGCGCTGGAGGATGCCATAAAGATAGAGGCCAAAAGGGTAGAAAGGGATGACATAGCTGCAATGCCGATAAAGCTCAATATAGAGATAGACGACATAGATGACAAGATAGAGAACGTGCTTAAGCTCGTTAAGGAGAATTCGGATCCTTATGGTATTGCGTCTTTCCATAACATGTCGAAGTTTTTTGCTGACGGGTATGGATTATTGATGGAATTCTTCGTGCCATTGCTTTATCTTCATAATCAGGATAAGATAGCCATGTCGCAAGAGGAATTCTTCGGAGACATAATGATAAAATTGAATGACTCAAATAAAAATTGATTTGTAAGGGTTAGATACTGTGGTTGAAAATAGCCAGAACGAGAGCATTAAGCTCATAGAAGCCATACTTTTTGTCACCGGAAGGGCAATGAGCGTAGACGAGCTTGCTGATGCCGCAGGAATAGCTTCCAAGGGCTATGTAGAGGAAATGATAAAGAAGCTTGAAGAAAGATATGCCAATCTTGATACCTCGCTGAATGTTGTATCTGTGGGAGGAAAATACATGCTTTCCCTTAAAGAGCCGTACATATCCAAAGTAAATGTAATGGCAGGACCTTTAGAGATATCCAAGGCGGCATTGCGCATATTGGCTTATATAAGCAAGAAGGAGCCGATAATGCAAAGCGATATCGTAAAGGCGTTCGGCACTTCTGTTTATGAACAGATGAAAGAGTTAAAGGATAATGATTTTGTAAAGACCGAAACTGCAGGAAGAACGAAAAAGGTAACGACAACACAGAAGTTCAAGGAATACTTCAATATAAATTGAATATCAGCAGATATTCAATATTCTGGTTTGCTTTCCGTTATGCCTTTTCGGCAATTTATGAACCTTTCGGCTACAAAGAAGAACGAGGATAGCCTGTTTAGGTATGCGAATAGCGAACCATTTTCGATATCGACGTCATTAGACATGTTTATTATTTTGCGTTCAGCATTCCTTGCATATGTGCGTGCCTCATCTGCCAATGCACTTTCTATGCACCCGCCAGGAAGCACGAAACTCTTGATTTCCGGAAATTCATTTGACATAACCGCAATATTCTCTTCGAGCCATTTTACGTCAGCATCGTTTGTTGGATTTTTAGGCGCAAAGTTTTTGCTAGAGTAGAATGCAAGCTCCGCTCCGATTGTGAATAGCCTGCTCTTTATCTTATTTAGCGCTTTACATAGCGAGAACTCACTTATTCGATATATCTTATCGTCTCCAAGCATAGCCTCCAGGCTTGCCACTTTGGCATTTAGCTCGTCGACTGCCCCTATGGCTTCGAATATAGGGTCGCTTTTTTCAATGCGCTTTGGGCCTATTGAGGCCTGTTTTTTATCTCCTGTGCCAGTATAGTATTTTGGACTCATTTACACACCGGATTCTATTTTTAGCTGTTTTAATAATTTGACGGTTTTCTCAAGCAGGATTTCAGCGAGCTTTTCCTTAGGCAACTCTGCATTGATACGCTCTATTTCAGGTGATTTGAATTTGTCGTATGAACTTTTAATCCTTTTAAGCGTCTCAAGTTTTTCGAATATTTCTTTATTGTGGCGGCCGCTATCTATACGTTTTATGGCATTGGATGGATCTATTTCTAAGAAGAAGGTTTTGTCCGGGATAGGGAATATTGAATTCATTGATTCTAGATAACTGCGGCTGACTCCAACCGCCTCTCCGTATGCTATTGTAGAATAGTAATACCTATCGCATATTACTACCTTATTGTTGATCTCTTCAGATATTGATTTTATGTGTTCGTTCCTATCGGCTATGAAAAGCAATTGCAAAGACATCATATCCAGCTTCACCTTTTCGCTTAAAGCCTTGCGTATGAACTTTCCTATGGCACCATAGGTTGGTTCGCTCTCGATTGTTGCGTTGTACCCCATTTCAGAGAGCCTATCGAAAAGGTATTTGCTTTGAGTAGTCTTTCCGCTTCCGTCAAGACCTTCTATTACTATAAAAACCACGAAACCACATGTAATCTTCACTATATTAACAATTAAATATCACATGCAATTTTTAATAGGAATTGATGTCAACCAAAGCTTTAAGTATAGCGGCTATGGAGAGGAATTCTGCCAAAAAGCATATTGTCATTTATGAGAGCGGCGAACCGATAAGCCATAAGCACTTTGCTTATACTTGAGATGGCATATTCTTCATTGATTATTCGTCATATACGCTAGTTTTGGATTGTTTGTTGCTATGGCACAATTATGGCTGGTGCTATGCCGCTCATGCCTGTTTCGTTTATATAGATATTATAGTGAATTAGGTCTCCTGTAACATTCATTTCGTAATAAACAGGCAAACCGTATTTATTGGAAAGACATTCGGCAAAGGTGCCTACTGCGTAATTCGGGGAAGCCGCAAGCCCTTTCAATGTATAATTCATCGTTCCGGATGCAAGCGTACATGCTATTCCGGAATATGATGTATTTGTAATATTCAGTATTTTTATCGTATTCATTACCGGTGTTATATTAGTTTCAAATAACTTCATGGCATATGAGATGGAGCCTATGTTCGTTATATTTATGCTTGTACATTGTGGAGTGCACCAATAATATTTGTTTGATATACCGTAAAGCATTATAGGAGGGCTTGTTGCAGGTATATCGTATGACAACCTGAAATTGCTGCCGTTGCGTTCCAATGAATAAGTCTGTATTAAGCTTGAGTTTGAGGAATTTGCTATATTATTACTGTATGATATATATGACGTGTATGATACACTGTAATTTTTTACCTTTGCGTAATTATTGAAATATGTGTAAAATGTGGATATTGGAAATATTGGTTCCTTTTTGATTATTTCTGAAAGAACATACATCTGGAATTTTATACTTGAATTTACGAATGGGGCAGTAAGCGTTACT
>DAHXOG010000033.1 GCA_027364995.1 Candidatus Mancarchaeum sp. | reverse complement strand
GGAGCGCCTATGAAGTACACGAGGCCGAACAAGGGATTGGTGACCGAAATAGACCTTTACAACAAGGACATAAGGGGAGTAAGAATCCCTTCGAAGAGGCAGGCCCAGCTATACAGGATGAGGAAATGGCATAAGCGCGCAAGCATTGCAAGCTCAAGCGAAAGGAACTACCTTATAGCTTTGCCGGAGCTCAACAGGGTATCGAGCTATCTAGGGCTTCCTGAGAACATAAGAGAGAATGCCGCACTGCTTTACAGGAAATGCGTGCAGAACAACCTCATAAGGGGAAGGCCCATAGAGACAGTGGTGCAGGCTGTAATATACGCGGCGTGCAGGAAGGCTGGAATGCCAAGGACGCTTGACGAAATAGCCAACATATCCGGACTGCCAAAGAAGGAGATAGGCAGGGCTTACAGGGCAATATCGCACGAGCTCGGATTGAAGATACCGCTAACGGATCCGATAAGCTACGTACCAAGGTATGTCAACGCGCTAAAGCTTAGCGGCGAGGCGCAGGAGAAGGCAGTAGAACTGCTGCATGACGCAATGAAGAAGGGGCTGGTCTCAGGAAGGAGCCCTACAGGCGTAAGCGCAGCTGCTGTCTACATAGCAGGCGCTTTGGCAGGCGAGCGCAGGACACAGAAGGAGGTAGCTGATGTTGCAGGTGTTACCGAGGTCACTATAAGGAATAGATATAGGGAACTCAAGGAACAGCTCAACATAGACGTGAACCTATGATTTGATGGAAAAGAAAAAGGTTATTGTTGCGGTTTCGGCCTCACTTTTCCTTTTGGGAGCTGCGCTGCTGGCTTACGGCCTTTACTACAATTCGGAAATGGCCGTAAGCATGCAGCCATCATTGGCTCCGCATGCAAATACGACAAACACGAGCATAAACGCAAGCATAAACAGAACGGAATCCATATTAAATATAGCCAACAGGAGCAGCTATCTGATATTCTATCCGGACCTGAGCAAGCCGTATTCGTACCTTGCAAAGGCAAAGAGCATAGCCAAGCAGGATCCAGGGCTGGCCTCAACGCTTCTCTCCATAGCGTATAACGACACCCAAGCGCAGATAAACAAGCTCAACAGCTACAGGCTTCCCTCATTATACATAATGATTGTGCTTACTGCGATAAGCGCATACGCCTTGTACAGGACAATGACATACAAGGACAAAGGCCAGGCATCGCAGGCTGGCAATAAAGCAGGCAAGGCCAAAGGGCATAATGGCAAATAATGTAACGTCATACACCGATGCTGTAGAATAAGCTTTTAAATACAATATCTCAATTATTAATGGATGATGGGTTTAAGCAATAACACTATTATGTAGTGTTTATGCTTTACATCCGGAATTCATTTGGGTGATGGAATGGCAGAGATGGATATAGAAGAGGGAATGGAACTAGATATAAAGGTAGAAGCAAAGGGAGCACGAGGCGAAGGCATAGGCAAGGCGGGAAACTTCGTGATATTCATAAACTACGCAAAAACAAGGATAGGCAACATCTACAAGGTAAGGATAACAAAGTTGCATAGGACCTTTGGCTATGCGGAATTGGCAGGAAATGCTGAAAAGTTCATAGGCAATGGAAGTATTATAGAACTATAAAAAGGCAGTATAGCAAGCCTTTTATAGTTAACCAATGAAAATTTAATGGCCAGTTTTATGGACGCATTTTTTGTTAAGGCGTCCAAATGTTTTCGATATTATGTGTTTGTTTGGGAATGAGTAGTTGTTGCGATGCACCTGAAGTGCAAAACAGGATACTGGGACAATTTGAATGTGAAGCGCATGGTTTTGCTTACAGTGCCTTCTAACCATCAGTTATATTAACTTAATAAAAATAAGAGTAAAAGGAGAGTTTATGGAAGAAAAAGATATGAAAAAATATATGAAGGGGACTACCACAGTTGGTATAGTATGCAGCGATGGAGTAATAGTCGGAGCAGATTCAAGGGCAACGATGGACACCTTCATATCAAGTACCGAGGCAAGGAAGGTCTGGATGATAGACCAGAATCTAGCAATGACGATTGCCGGTGCAGTCGGTGACGCTCAAGAGATTATAAGGATACTAAAAATACAGAATGAAATATACAAGATGAACGAGGGCAAGCCAATGTCTCCAAAGTCCGCCGCTACCCTTTTATCCATAATATTGCAGGAAAACAAAATGATGCCGTTTTACGTCCAGCTAATAGTTGCGGGCGTCGATGGCGATGACGGATACGTATACAATTTAGACGCAATAGGTGGCTTTACACAGGAAAAATTCACGTCCACAGGAAGCGGTTCGCTTACTGCATTGGGTTATCTGGAAGAAAGCTATAAGCCTGGCATTACAGTAAAAGAAGGCGTCAAGCTTGCAGCAAGGGCGCTTAATATAGCCATGAGGCGCGATTCCGCAACAGGCAACAATATAACAATAGCAGTAATGACAAAATCCAATGGATATGTGGAATACACTGGAAAGGATCTGGAAAAGGCGACGGCTCTTAAATGAGCCATACTGCCTTATTCTATTTATAATAAAATTTTCTCGTTTTACTGAAGTGATTTATTGGAAGACAAAAAAACCGAAAAGGATACATCAAAAGAACGTTCAGAAGAGCTTTTTAAAGAGATACAGTCATTGCTTCCAAGCGAGGCTGGGTTCGTAAAGGCTGAGTATGAAGGCCCCGACATAATAGTCATAGTGAAGAAGATAAAGGCAGTATACGACGATGAGAGCCTTGTGCGCAACATAGCCTCAACCATAAAGAAAAAGCTCATAATACGCAGTGATAACTCTTCGCTGATGCAGCCCGAGAAGGCGCTTGAGATAGTCAAGGAACTGATTCCAAAGGAGGCCAATGTCAACAGCATAAAGTTCGTGCCTGACTTCGGAGAGGTCTACATAGAGGCGATCAAGCCAGGCCTTGTCATAGGAAAGCATGGCGCAACATTAAAAGCCATAGCATCTGAGACAAGCTGGGTTCCGAGGGTGCTCAGAACCCCGACAATGGATAGCGAGACCATAAAAGGCGTACGCCAATTAATGTTTAACGAGAGCGATTTCAGAAAGAAATTCCTCAACACCATAGGCAAAAACATAAACAGGGTAATAACAAAAAGCGAATGGCTTAAGGCCACCGCGCTTGGAGGCTTTAGGGAAGTCGGGAGGAGCTGCTTATTGCTCGAAACGCCCCATTCCAAGGTCATAATAGACTGCGGAATAAGCCCTGAGCCAGGGATAAAGGGCCTTGACGCAAATGCCAATGCGGAGGGTAATAAGGCATTCCCATATCTTGACAGCGCAAACTTCTCCATAAACGAGTTGGATGCCGTAGTGATAACGCACGGGCATATGGACCATATGGGCTTTGTGCCTTACCTATTCAAGTACGGTTATGAAGGTCCTATATACTGCACGCCTCCTACAAGAGATCTTGCAGCCCTTCTGCTAAACGATTACGTAAAATTGGTTCAGAGAAGCGGCGCAACCCCATTATATGGCGAAAAAGACATAAGGAAGATGCTCACGCACATGATTACAAGGGATTACAACGAGGTAACAAACATAACTGACGAGCTCAAGCTAACGTACCATAACGCCGGGCATATACTCGGGAGCTCAACAGTGCATATGCATGTAGGAGAGGGCATGTACAACATAGTGCATACGGGAGACATGAAATATGGGTTCACAAGGCTATTCGACCCTACATCGACGAGATACCCACGCATAGATTCATTGTTTATAGAGAGCACTTATGGAGGCCCAAGCGACATAACGCCGGATAGGCACGATGCTGAGACCAACCTTATGAATACCATAAAAAGGACAATTGACAGGGGAGGAAAGGTGTTGGTACCACTTTTCGCAGTAGGGAGGAGCCAGGAGCTTCAGCTAGTGCTTGAAAGCTACCTTACCAGCGATAACAGCCCATACAAATTAGACGTTCCTGTATTCCTTGACGGCATGATATTGGAGGCAAGCGCAATACATACTGCATATCCTGAATATCTCAAGGAAAACCTCAAAAACAGGATCCTGAGCAACAGGTCCCCATTCGAAAGCGATATATTCGAGGTAATAAAAGGCGAGCGCGAAGAGGTATTCGAAAAGGGCCCTTCAATAATACTTGCCAGCGGAGGAATGATGAACGGAGGCGCAAGTATAGAGTACTTCAAAAGGCTAGCTGATGATCCTAAAAACACATTGATATTCGTGGGCTATAACAGCGCTGGCTCAATGGGCCGTCGCATACAAAATGGCGTAAGCGAGCTTCCGCTGCCCAATGAGGACGGCAAGCTCGTGCAGACAAAGGTAAATATGGAGATAAAGACTGTCGAAGGGTTCTCAGGCCACAGCGACAGGCATCAGCTCATGAGCTTCGTCCAGAAGCTTAGCGCCAAGCCAAAGAACATATTCACCATGCACGGCGAAGAGCAGAAATGCGAAGACCTCGCCAGGACCTTGGGCAGGCTCGTCCATGCGGACGGCAGGGCACCTATGAACCTTGATTCGATAAGGCTGAAATAATTCGGAATTGGTTATATGCTATTGCATGGTTATGCGCATAAGGCAGTAAAACTATTATCAGTTCTACTCCTGTTTGCCATAGCAATACTATTTCTTGCATATTTCGTAATAACCAATAATTCATATTTCATACTTTATTCCTTCATATTATTCATAATTCTAGGTGTTCTGGGCTCATTCAGCAAAAGGCTATACACGTACGAGATAATAGCGTCATTGGCTTTCATAGTCGCAGGGTCAATATTCTACACATTAAAACTGAGCCTAGATTACTACGGCATTTTTTCAATTGCCGCATTTATCGTATTGTATCTCTTAATAAAAAATAAAGAATATGTTATATACGCATATTCATTCCTAATGCTTCCCGATATATTATACTTTCTTGGCTTCGGTGAAAATGTTAACTTTGCAATAAATACTGCGATAGTCGGATATTATCTGCTTATAGCCTCTGTAATATCCATATTCCTGGCTATTCTATTTGACGAATCCAAAAGATATGCAGGCATCAAAAATCACCTATTAAAATACTACAACAATAAAATGACATATTATGCATTGGCTGCAGTTGCTGTAATAATTCTTATATCTCCCATATGGCCCCTTGGCATATCAATAAACCTAAATTCATTGCCACATGCCCAAATAATTCTAAACCAAACACGCCTTACCAATAATAAAAATTCAACAATTGAAGATTTAAATGTCGAATTGAATTATTCATTATACAAAAACTATACATCCGCAAACTTTTCCAACCTACAATTTTTCTATAAAGGCGGACCTAAAATAAATGCGTCACTCCACCAAATAAACGAAACAAGTGCGTATGTTGCAATACTGGAGTGGAATAAGTCTAAGCTAAGCACATACGGTGCACCCTACATATATTTCATGCCATACAACTACTCTAATACCACTACAAAATTGGAGAAGCCAATAAATACGGTTAATCTTACACTTGGGAAGATAGGCAATATCACCTATACAATACCTAGTATAAACAAAACCATAAAAGTCCCGGTTTTAAGCAGGGTAACCAACTACCACAAAACGCAGACATTCGTTCCGCCCTATTATGATCTTGGCTCGTACTGTGCCCCTGGTTCGGATATAACCTACAATATATCCTTGAACTTAAGCTCAAATGCAAGCTTCTTCATACTGCGCAATACATCCGACTTCCTAAATGCAGTGGGCAATTTTACAGGTACGGAAGACTCATTGATAAACAGCTTTAGCAAATATAGCTTTGGCCGCTTTTTGGACACAAAATCGGTAAATACGAAGGTCTATACAAACACGAGCTGCCTTTTTTATGCAATAGCCACTTTAAGAAATGTTAATGCCAACATATCAATAACTGCAAAGTCGTTCATAACAGTAAAATACAGAAATGAAACAGTCGCGGAACCTGATCTATACAATAAAATAAACGACTACTATACTGGAGTATACTCATATATACCGAATGCAATATCGTACATAAAAGCAAGTTATACTGCAGTATCACAAAATACAACAAATTAAAGCTAATTCTAATCTGTTATGCTGTGCCGGACTTACTATAACCGCTAATTTATACAAAAGTATTTAAATATATACTAATATAAAATAGTTATACATAAGTAAAAGGTTTTAGAATGAACGACAAATTTCAGAAAACGAAAACCGTACTCTCACGTGGATTAAGGCATATACTGATACCTCTATTGGTATTGCAATTATACCTGATAACAACATCAAACGCCGCTTCAATGATGGTTTATGCGTCAAACACCATAGGCATAATATCCGAATTGTCTTATGTAAAATCCATCCTTGCGCAAGTAGGGCCGATACTCGGAGCAGTCTTGTTCATAATAGCAGGAGTATTCTATGCGATAGGGCAAATAATGCCACCTGACAAGCGTGCAAATTTCCATACTGCCGCAATCAACATAATAATCGGAGCCATTATAATAAGCGTTTTGAGTGTTGCATCTACATCACTTGCAATCGCATCATCTCATTTACTAGCTAATTCTGTTTCATGAAAATTAGTCGTGGCTACAAATGTACGGGTATGAAATAGGAATAAGCATCATATCGATAATGCTAGCTGTAGGAGGTATCATATACGGATTAGGATACGCTTTCGACAACCGCAAATTAAGGGATTTTGGCAGGAGCGAATTGACAGAATCATTTATAAATGCGGCAATACTAGGCATAATAATAGCATTATTTATTCCCGGAGGCGCAATAACTGGAATAACAAATTCTATAGCTTATGGCGTCTCAGGGAACTCTTGTACTGGATCTGTAAGCTACAGCTATCCTATATGCTTCTCTGAAAAATACCTAATGGGGCTGTCAGGGGTAAATATAAGCGGAAAGCATTATCCCTCATTATTTACTGTTTCAAGCGCTTTACTGCTTTCTATTTCAGGATTATATGCGATATCAGGCTTAATCTCATCAATACACCTAAGCATAGGAATAGCATCAATATCATTCAGCAGCCTTTTTAGGCCATTTCTTATGCAGTTAAGCGATATTATAGAACTTTTAACGCTATCCATATTCAGCATGTTCCTACAATACTCTATAATAAAGGTAGTCTCATATGTTGCAATACCAATTCTTTTGCCTATTGGCATGGTCTTAAGGACTTTATATTTTACTAGGAGGCTAGGCGGCGCCATAATGGCAATAGCTCTAAGCCTTTTCATCGTTTTGCCGATGTCATACATTTTGGATGCTACTATGATGCAAAGCTATTCACAAACGTCATCAGCTCAGTTTGTCAGCTCTACAACATCGGCCCTTAAAGGCATCTATTCGTATAACCAATCTGATGTAAACCAAAGCAAACTTTCCCTAAAAACGATATTTTCAGGAGCTTCATCCATACTTTCAACCGCGGAAAACTCACTTATATACATATTTAACGAGGTTGTGATAATAAT
>DAHXOG010000032.1 GCA_027364995.1 Candidatus Mancarchaeum sp. | reverse complement strand
ATCAGCATAGACCGATCCAACCGTTCCATTATAGCTTGCCGCCTTCGTAACTCCTGTATCCTTCAAGTATAACGAATCCCCAATGGTCAGCGTGCTTGGTGGAAGCTCGTCTATGTATATATTTCCATTGGCATTTGTTATCTTCACGCTTCCGGTGTAAGTAGACACATTATACAAGGAAACGCCGCTGAAGCTTGTCACTCTCGTGCCGTTTATTATAAGGTTCCTTGCCGAGCTGTACGCTATTGCCTCAGCCTTGGTCGTGCCTATTGTAATATTTGCTTCGATAACACCGCTGGTTGATATAAAAAGCGCGTATGGGTTTTCACTTGTTACTGGAGGTACTGTGATAATCGCAGAATAGCCGTTGCCTGCAATAATCGCCTGATCTATATGTATTGCTATATTTTGGGCAGCCAATTGCAGTGATTGGTATTCATCCTGCCCCAAGGAAGCAGCACGCTGGTTTACTACTAATGCAAATATTACGACGAATATCAGTAGCACCAAGGAATAGACTATCAAAAATTCGATAGCTATTTGCCCTTTGCTCTTCCCTTTAAACATTATATCGCATATTATTGAGATAGCAATAAATAAAAACATAGTTTGGCTAATACAATATTATCATAAAAGCATAGAAATCGCTGTTATCATGAGCAATATGCCTTCGCTCATAAACAGCACCGATCCTATGAACGCCTGATCGTTCAGGTAAATGTTGTTCGAATAAAAAGCCAATGGGTATAAGGAAAGCAGCCCAAACAGCACGCTGGTAATGACCATGTACCTAATGCCACGTTTTTCACCATCAAGTGCCCTATGCTGATTTGTCCTATTCTTATATGTATAAAAATAAGCGCATAACGGGGCAATAACTATAATTACCGAGACTATTGCAGCATAAGCAGGACTTATATATAATGCCTTTACGTACTGGAAGGACAAATCAGGCACAAGTATAATCGCCTCTGCAAAAGCTATTGCCGCATACACTATGCCAGAGCCGTTCTTTTCTGGTATGTTAAGCATAAACAGTGCCAAAGCTACGATTATTACGGCAATTCCAGCCGAAACAGAGTAAAACGAATAGTAATAAACGGCATTTATTGCGTTAAAAATGAATGCGAGGGCCAATATAAGCAAAACCTGCATTAGCGTTTTCTTATTGCGCGCTGCCATGGTTAACTCTATGCTGCAAAATTAGTTATTCCTTGCCATGTGAAAACAGGCGCCATTCATGTTTAATGCTTATTTCTGCTTGCATGGCAGCACAGCAGCTTATCAGGATTTTATCAACTTTTGATTGACATATCAAATTTAAATACACTTTAAACCGAAAATTATATATATTTATCGCTTTATAATTATTGGTGCGATTGCATGCGAATAGTAATAAAGACCGTGGAGCGCGTAGCTAACAAGACACCGCAGGAATTCGTCAAGTGGCTCTGTGAGGCTTTGGACCTATCCGAAGACAAATTTGCCAACAAGGCCCTGGACCAGCAGATACTGGAAAAGCTGATAATAGCTTCAAGGCTGGGAACCGGCATAACGAGTTCGGAAATGGGCAAAAAGGAGGGGATTGCAAGAAGCACCGTAATATACCATCTCAACAGGCTGATAAATACAGGCCTGGTGGTAAAGAAGGGAAGAAAATACTACCTCAGGGCCGTTGATGTGGCTTCGACAATAAAGGAAATGGAATATGACATAGACAGGGAGTTTTCAAGGATGTATGATGCTGCAAGGGAGTTCGACAGAATGCTAGTGGAAAAGATGAATGAGATGCAAAGCAAAAAAGCGATGAATAAAGGAGGTGACTTTGGAAATGGCAGGAGACAAGGATGAAAATGCAAAAAACAATGATGGCAACGTTGCGGATGTCAAGGACAATGCGCCTAAAGGCAAGGAAGAGCTTATTCCAAAAAAGGAGTATGATGAAACAAGGGATAAAATGATGAGGCTCGCTGCGGAATTCGACAACTATAAAAAAAGATCATTGAATGATGTTGCAAATGCAAAAAATATCGGCAAGGCGGAAATGCTAAAGAAGATGATGCCGGTTATAGACGAATTCGAGCTTGCCATAATGTCATTGAACAAGTCAAGCGACGAAAACCTCTCCAACGGCGTAAAAATGGTGTACGCAAACCTTATAGATACGCTCAAGTCGGAAGGGCTCGAGGAGGTTGAGGCCAATGGAAAATACGATCCATATAAAAGCGAGATAATCATGGTCAAGGAAACAAGCGATATGCCTCCTGGATCTGTCATAGAGGTAATAAAAAAGGGCTATACAATGAATGGCATACTGATAAGGCCAGCGTCTGTAATAATAGCCAAAGAGCCACAAGCGGAGCAAGCAGAAACAGCAAAAAAGGATAGAGCAGACAGAAAAAGCGGATCGGAAAATCCACATGGCAATGATAAGGAAAACGGTAAAGAGACGGCTGAATAAGCCAAAGGCAATCGCAAGAAAAACCAAAACAATAAAACAAACGATAAAAAGGTGTAAAAATGAAAATAATAGGAATAGATCTCGGAACTTCAAACTCTGCTGCTGCGGTGTTGGAAGGCGGCAGGCCAACCATAATACCAAGCAGCGAAGGCGCTTCG
This sequence comes from Candidatus Mancarchaeum sp., assembly GCA_027364995.1. Taxonomy (GTDB): domain Archaea; phylum Micrarchaeota; class Micrarchaeia; order Micrarchaeales; family Micrarchaeaceae; genus Micrarchaeum_A. The sequence goes on along the minus strand of DAHXOG010000032.1, from coordinate 5,047 downwards.
CTTTACGGCAAGGCCTTCCCAAGCTATGTTGCGTTTACAAAAGACGGGCAAAGGCTGGTTGGAGAGCCGGCAAAGAGGCAGGCAGTAGCCAACTCGGAAGGCACGTTAAGCGCATTCAAAAGGAAGATGGGCAGCGACTATATATACAAGGTATACGGCAAGTCCTACAAGCCTCAAGAGCTTTCGGCGCTATTGCTGCAGAAGATAAAGAAGGATGCGGAGGCATTTCTGGGAGAAGAGGTGCAGAAGGCGGTCATAACAGTACCTGCATACTTTAACGACAACCAAAGGCAGGCGACAAAGGACGCAGGGGCAATAGCTGGATTGGATGTGGTGAGGCTTGTCAACGAGCCTACGGCGGCATGCCTTGCTTATGGCCTCGACAAGGTAGACAAGGAAATGAAGATACTTGTATACGATTTGGGAGGAGGAACGCTCGATGTAACGATAATGGAATTCGGGAACGGCGTTTTCGAGGTAAAATCAACAAGCGGAGATACGCAGCTCGGCGGCACTGATATGGATAACGCAATCGTGGAGTTCCTAAGCTCGGAGTTCAAAAAGCAATCAGGCATAGACATCACGAAGGATTCGCAGGCCATGGAAAGGCTCAAGGAAGCCGGCGAAAAGGCGAAGATAGAGCTTTCCACTGTGCTCACTACTGACATAAACCTTCCATTCCTGGCTCAGAAGAACGGACAGCCAGTGCATTTCACATACCAATTCACGAGGGCCAAGCTCGAAAATCTTGTGGTGCCGATCATAGAAAAGTCGACGAAGCCAGTGATGCAGGCCCTCAAGGATGCAAAATTGGAGCCCAACAATCTGGACAAGATAATACTCGTCGGAGGGCCTACAAGGATGCCGATAGTGCAAAGGTACGTGGAGCAGCTTCTGGGCAAAAAGATAGAAAGAGGAGTTGACCCCATGGAGGCCGTTGCACTGGGCGCAGCAATACAGGCAGGAGTGCTCACGGGAGAGGTAAAGGACATACTGCTGCTTGACGTAACCCCGTTGACCCTAAGCATAGAGACATTGGGCGGAGTGGCAACCCCGATAATAGAAAGGAATACCACAATACCTGTAAAGAAATCACAGGTATTCAGCACTGCCGCCGATTTCCAGACAAGCGTAGACATACATGTGGTGCAGGGCGAAAGAGCATTGGCCAAGGACAACATAGACCTTGGAAAGTTTACATTGACAGGATTGCCGCCATCGAGAAGGGGCGTTCCACAGATAGAGGTATCTTTCGATATAGACGCGAACGGCATATTGCATGTCACTGCAACTGATAAGGCAACGAACAAGGCGCAGAGCATGGACATAGTGGCTCCGCACAAAATGGACAAGGCGGACATAGAAAAGAAAATGGAGGAGGCAAAGCAGTATGAAGAACAGGACAAAAAGCTCAAAGAGCAGGTAGAGACCAAGAACAGTGCGGAATCGCTAATATTCACGGCGGAGCACACACTGGAAGAGTTCAAGGACAAGGTAAAGCAGGAGCAGAAGGACAAAATAATGGCTGCAAAGACTGCATTGGAGGATTCGCTGAAAACCGAAGACTTCGACAGCATAAAGGCAAAGACCGACGACCTAAAGAAGGCACTGGAAGAGATAGGATCCTCGCTTTACGGCACAGGCACGGGGGAAGGCAGCCAAGGCGCTGGCCAGGACGCAGGCTCTCAGGAGCAAGGGCAGAATGGACAGGGTCCTGAAGACGCTTCCGGAGATCCGAACGCAACAGACGCGGATTACAAAGTAAAGTGATCCATAACCCCTAAGCACGGCTCATTTCCGTGCTAGGGTTTATAAGAATCATTGTTAAAATAAATAGCGAATTCAGGGGCAAAGCTAATGGCTAAAGATTTTTACGATATACTGGGAGTAAAGAAAGAGGCTACGACAGACGAGATAAAGCAGGCCTACAGGAAGCTGGCAATGCAATATCACCCCGACAGGAACAAAACAAAGGACGCTGAAGAGAAATTCAAGGAGATAAACGAGGCATACGCCGTATTGAGCGATCCCGAAAAGCGCAAGCAATACGATACCTACGGTCCTGTGCAGTTCAATCAAAGATACTCTGAAGAGGATATATTCAGGGGCTTTGATTTCGAGAACATATTCAGGAATATGGGCTTCGATTTCGGCTCTTCTGGGCAATCAGGGTTCGGGAGCATAGACGACATATTTGATAATCTATTCAACAGGAATTCGCAGTATGGCCAAGGCTCAGGCTCAAGGGGAAACGACATACTTGCAAAGGTAAAGATAAGCCTTGCCGATGCGGCAAAAGGAGCAAAAAAAACCATAAGCCTAAAGCACATAGCTCAGTGCGACAGGTGTGCAGGCACAGGCACAGAGCCAGGCTCTAAAGTGCTGCAATGCCCTACCTGCAACGGCCGTGGACAGGTATCGGCAATGCGAAGAACACCGTTCGGCGTAATGCAGACAATAACCACATGCCCTAATTGCGGCGGAGTGGGAAAGGTTCCCGAAAAGAAATGCAAAAAATGCAGCGGAACAGGGAGAATACAAAAGAATGATACTGTAGAAGTGGAGATACCTCAAGGCGTAGATAGCGGAACAAGGTTAAGACTTAGGGGCTTGGGCGATTACGGAAGCTCAAGAAGAGGAGATTTGTACATAGACATAGAGGTAGAGCAAGATCCCAGATTCAAGCGCAGGGGCGACGACCTTATAACAAATATCAAAGTGCCGTTTTATATTGCGATATTGGGAGGCCATGTGACTGTGCCTACAATGGACAAAGAAGAAAATATCCGGATAAGCCCAGGCACACAAAGCGGCGACACCGTTTTAATAAAAGGCAAAGGCGTCCCAAGGTTCGGCAGGTCTGGCGTAGGAGATGAAATAATCATAATACAAGTGGAGATACCCAAAAAGTTGACAGCGGAGCAGGAAGAGCTTATCAAAAAATACTCGGAGCTTGACGGCACTGATGTGTCCGGAAAAAAGAAGCATTTCTGGAAATAAGTACCATTGCGACTTTCTACGGATTGCCACGGGCTATACCATACCTCTTTAATACGATCCTACAAGCTAATCGTTGCGTAGTTTTGGCGTCGGTATTTTTACCTTTCCTGAATAATCTATGTAGATATTTTTACGCTTCAGGTATTCCATTATGCCATAATAGCTGCCTTCTCCAGCTTGGCCAGTCATGCGAAATCCTGTGTGGTAGCCCTGCGAGGCCTCTGGTCCTGGCATGTTTATATAAAGCTCACCAAAGCGTATGCGTTCAAACGCTTCATGTGCCAATTCCAAGTCCTTGGTGAAAAGGTAAGAAGCCAGCCCATATCTCGAATCATTGGCAAGCTTGAACATCTCCTCCTTATTGGATATCGGGATTGCGCCTATGACGGGCCCGAAAACCTCCTCCTGGAAAAGCTTTGATCTCTGCCCAATATTAGTTATTACTGTTGGTCTTACGAAATAGCCATTCGCATTCGGCCCTTTGCCATTGCTCCTTTTGGTTGCTATTTTTCCGCCTCTCGATAGTGCCTCATCAATAAATCCCGTGACTGTCTTTACCGCCCCACCATTTATTAATGGACCCATGTCTGCGGTAGCCGGATTGCCCAATCTTAGCCTGTCCGATAGCTCTGCAAACCTTTTTACGAACTTATCGTAAATATCCTCGTGGACATACAATCTCTCTGCAGCAATGCATGATTGGCCGGCATTCCAGTACTTTGCCCATAGCAAGGTCCTCAGCGCATTTTCAATGTCCGCATCCTTCCATACCATGAATGGGGCCTTTCCCCCAAGTTCGAGCACGAGCTTTGCCATATTGGAAGAGGCCATTTTCATTATGCTTTGCCCTGTCGATGTCGATCCTGTCATGGTGATTAGCGATACGTCCTTGTGGGATACTATAAAATCGCCTATCTCCGATCCCTTTCCGGCGACCATGTTAAGCGTTCCGGGAGGAATTCCTGTCAATGTAAACTTTCTCACAATCCATTCCGCGCTTCCCACAGTATCGCTGCTGGGCTTTAATACTACGGTATTTCCCGTAAGCAGGGCAGGAGCAAGCTTTCTTGCAACCATTGCAGCAGGAAAATTCCAGGGTGTTATGGCCACAACAACCCCATAAGGCACAATGTATTGAAATATCTTCCTTGCATTGGTTTCACCCTCAATAACAGAACCGTTCAATTTCCGTGCGTATTCTGCATAATACTGGATTTGGTCTATCACGCCATCGACCTCCTCCTTTGCCTCTATGATATTCTTTCCATTCTCCCTTACTATTATATCCTCAAGCTCCTTCCTGCTTTTTTCTATGATGGCCTTGGCTCTATATAAATAAGAAGCTCTTTCAACGGATGTCAACGAGCTCCATTTTGGGAACGCATCATAAGCGGATTCTATGGCCATTTCGACCTGCTCCTTCGACGCGCATTTAAACTTATATAACAGCTTTCCATCCAACGGAGAAAATTTTTCTATACTGCTAAGGCTATTTCCATCAACCCATTTTCCATTTATGTACATTTTCATCAAACCACCATTCCACACCATTCAAATCCTTAAATATCATAAAATGATTACTTTGCAGATTCAAGTGTCTTAACCTTCTTATCAATAAATTCCATTTCGGATTTTCCAAGACTCTTAAAAGGCTCAATCGCGTTAGTCGCATTCCTTTTCATTACCCTCCTGTAAAACATATAATTGTAGCCAGTCGGGAATTGCACAGAATTTACGCTCTTCATTATTTTCGTCAGCCTTTCCTGCAGCGCCTTTGCGCTTTTTGTTGCGCCTTTCGCATGCTCGTTATAGACTCTTACTGCAATATCCGTAAAGTTCGTTGTGCCGCATACTCCTCCTGCTGCGCCTAATTCCAGAGACGGCAAAAGCAGGTCATCCTGTCCCTGGAAAACAAGGAAACCCTTTGGCATCTCCATCGTATACCTGACAAAGCTCCTAAAGTCCCCGCTGCTGTCCTTTATGCCAACTATGTTCTTGTGCTTGTTCGCAAGTTTCAAGGCTACATCAGCGCTTATCCTTTTCCCTG
>DAHXOG010000031.1 GCA_027364995.1 Candidatus Mancarchaeum sp. | reverse complement strand
GGAGACATTATCAATGCATTGTATAACGATGAGAATTCCTTTGAGGCAGGATTTCCCAATGAGCTTATTGAGCATAGATGGTCTGCGAATAGCCTTAATGCGGAATTATTGTAATTGGTATCTGATTGATCCGGAACGCCGTAAACGAAGGTGCATTCTCCGGAGCCTGCGCATTGGCATTCCTTTTCGTGCATGCGCACGTAGGAATTGCTTGCGGAAGTCAGGAATCCCGAGATTATGCCAGCCTCGAAGTTATGCATTTTCAGCCCCGTGATTATGGTGCTGCGGGTTTCCAGCACTATTATTGGGGTAGAGGAGCCTGAAAGGTGGTAAGCCGCCTTGAAGCCAAGCTTATTGAAGAACTCTACAATGTCCGGGAGCGACTGCTCGTACCACTTATACCGTTTGCCTTTTAGCATTAGCTTGTAGGCTATGCGCCCGATTCCAAACCCGGCGTCGTATTCCGACCTTGGATCGGAATTGGACATTATCAGCAATTTCGAGAATATGATGCTCTCGCTCGTTATCTTCTGGATTGGGGCATTTGAGAGCATGCTGCTTATTATTGCCTCATAATAGGATTCCGGCATTGACACCAGGACTGTTACCTCGTTTATCGATTCAATATTGGATTTGATTACTTTTTGCTTCTTTATTGTAGGTTTCCTATTCGCCCGTGGCTTAAGCGGCTTCTTGGGCTTATGGGCAATGCGCTTGCTTGTCCCTTTTGCATTGACCATTCTTTTCGGCTTTTTGACAGCTTTGGAAGCCTTGGTAGCTTTGCTTGCTTTTACTCCGCGGCTTGAGGGTTTGGTTGAGGATTTGCCGCGCTTGCCGGAATTTACAGCCTTTGGCTTATCCTTAACATGTGCTTTTTTGCTTCGGCGTTTTGATTCCATTTAGCACACCGTCATACGTTAGTTATGCCTCTTCCTTTGCGCATGCCCGCGCTTCGGCACCTTCTTGAGCTTGCATGCTGGATTTGAAAGCTTGTTTGTATAATAAGCGACTATGACTATATTTATGATTAAGGCTATGATAAGAAGCGGTGTTTCATAGTCCGCTATGGTACTGTCAATGCTCACTATTGCGCCTGAACCTATACCAAGGATTGCGAGATAGGAAAGCGCAGAAAAGCCGCAGCCGCAGCTGACGGCGAAACTACTGGCGACTGCCACCACGCTGCCTGATGTTGATGCAGACAGCTTTGCCATATTGTTTCTGGTATTGAAGGCAGAGAATACAGCAAGCGTTATCAATACTGAAGAGGTTAGCACAACGCCATAGAATGCATATTCGGCCAGATTGCTGCTAAAAAGTATTATTGGATTGTTCAAAAGCACTATGGCATGCATTATGTAATAATATATTATGAATGCGGCTACGTTTAAGGCGATGTACTTTGGTTTTCTGTATATAGATTTGAATATGTCTAACTTTTTCATTCAAAGCCCCATGTGAGTCTCCAATTCCCTTATGCCTTTAAGCTGGCATACCGGAGGTGTGTTGTTTAAAGTTGGGCATAAGTATGCTATATAAACGTCGGCGGCAGCATATTCGCCAAAGGCGAATTGGTCGTTGTAGTTCTTAAACTGCGACAATACCTGCGCATGCGTCTCGTTGGTCAAAGGAAGCGTTGAGCCCGTAGGGGTGGTGTTCCCGAATACTATGCCCGTTGCCCCCTGCACTATGACATTTCCCCAGAATGAGAATGGAGTGCCTTGGAAATCATTTGTGGAATTCATGAAGCTCATGGCCGATCTATATGTCGAGTTCGGAGCCTTGCTTACGAAATATGATATTGGCTGCACCTCAAAGCCTTGGACGATTGGAGACTCGTAGTCTGCGGATATGAAGTTTATGTAATTGCTATGGTAATAATTCCCGAATCCCACACTTGCATTAGTGGTATAATTATCCTTGTTCCAGTATATTGTGGGAAGATCATGGTCGCCGAAGCTGCTATAGCCTTCGTATAGGTTTGAAAAATTTCCAAAACGTGATAGTGCAAGCGCCATGGCCCACCTGTTCTCGCCGCAGAACACGCATGATATTGCCCCTATATATATTACAGTGGGCTTTCCGTTTACCATTACCGGCTTCGGAGCGAGAGCTGTTGGCGGCGTATCTATAATCTCATCCGTGAGCGAGCCGTTCAATAGCATTAGTGCAGAGGTATTGAAATCGGAGTTCGGGGCGTTATTGATTATCGAAAGCCACTGCGAGCTGAAAGGCACGTCTATATTGGTGAGCCTTGAGCCGAAGGCGAGCTTTGCCGGCTTGAACGGATTAGCGGTTACGAAAACGAATGCGAACAAAACAATTATGAGTATGATAGTGCTTGCCTTATAGTAGTTCTTGCGCCTGTTAAGCCTTGCAATCTCGGAATTTAAGGAGCGCGGTTGCTTTGAATTGCGGCGGGCTGCGCTTTCATGCGTTTGGGATTTTTTGCTTTCAGGCATTTTGCTTTCAGGCATAATGATTGTTTATGAATCAAAATATATAAACGTTTATATCTTATGCTTATATTTTTAATCTTATAGATTTTATTATATTGAGCCGTTTGAGTGATTAGCTTGGCAACAGCGCAGATCAATAAAAGCAAGGAGGAGATGAGGCATAAGCAGAGGCTGGAATTCATAGATGCACATTGCCACATGGACATGCTAAGCGAAGAGGAGTTGGACAATGCTTATGCAAGGGGAGTGACCGCATTGATAGTCAATGGGGTAGATACGAATTCCAACATGGCAGTGCTGGATTCGCTCACAAGGAATGGGATTTTCGCCGCGTTGGGGGTGCATCCGGAAAAGGCAATAGGGATGGACGACAAGGAATTGAAATACAACATTGACCTCATTAGGGCGAACGCAAGAAGCATAACTGCCATAGGTGAGGTAGGGCTCGATTATACATTTACGAAAAACGATAATGAGAAGGAAAGGCAGAAGTCGGTTTTCGGGCAATTCATAGATCTTGCGATTGAGCTTGACAAGCCCGTAAGCGTGCATTCGAGGGAGGCAATGGATGACACGTTGGATATCTTGGAGAGGAAGGGAATCAAGAGGGCGCACCTTCATTTTTTCGAGGGCGATAGCAAGCATGCCAAAAGGGTAGAGGAATTGGGCTTTATGCTTTCTATACCTCCTTTGTATTCGGCAAAGAGGCTAAAGGCGATGGAGGGCATATCAATAAAGAACATAATGGCCGAAACGGATTCTCCTACCGCAGGAATGCATTTTTATGATATAGACAAGTCGGTAATGCTCATTGCGAAGGCCAAGGGAATGGATTTTGAGTCGTGCGCGGTTGAGATTTCCGACAATACGAAAAGGTTCTTTAATATTGGCTTGCACAATTTAATCCGACGAGTTTAAGGGCCCGTAGCTCAGCTTGGATAGAGCAGCAGCCTTCTAAGCTGACGGTCGCGGGTTCAAAATTTGCATAGCAATGCTATGCTTGTGGAATTCCCGCCGGGCCCGTTCCCTCGTCATTGCTTGCCGGCCTGCCGCCGCGCTTGTCCTGCTTGCTTGTTTTCGCGGACGGAAAATCGGTGTATATGTCCTCTTCGTTATCGGCCTCCATCCAGGCCTTTATGTACGAGGCTATGTTCCTCAACGGCTTGGTATACCTGTCCGTTAGCTCATACGTAGAATTTTCGTGCTTTAGCAGTCCTATCTGCACTGCGTAGTCCAGGTATCTTTTGGCAGTTGCTATGGGTATATCCTTTGGCACGTCCTTGAGCCTTAGGCCATGCTTCTTCGCAGCATACATGAGCGATGCGAACCTGTACGCTTCCGTATCGTTGTCGAAAAATACCCTTGCGATATCGGCTATTTTTGGGTTTTTTACCTTCTCCTTGAATGGCGCATCCTCGAATTCCCAATATTTTATAGCCATTTAATCACAGTTTTATTAATTTAAAGGTCTTTATTAATTGTGTTGGTAAGCCTTTTACCTTTCTTTTATGAACGTGACAGTATCCTCATCCTTAAGCTTGTGCTTTATGCCTACCCTCTGGTTCTTGAACTTTACGCTCGGACCGACAACGTACGCGCATTTGAGCTCGTCAAGTATTGACGTGTGCAGCTTGCTTGCAAGCTCTCCGACTGTCGCATTCTTCCTTATTATTATAGGCTCAGCGTTTCCCCCGACCTTTGGCTTGAGGAATATGCGCATTATATCTAGATTATCGAATATGCCTTTTCTCAGCGAGGCTATGCCCTGGCCCGTAGTTGCGCTTATCGGGAAAACCTCCATGTTATAGCGCTTCGACAGCTCCGATATCATGTCGCTGCTTGGGTTTGATATGTCTATCTTGTTCAGCGCTATTATGCCGCGCATGTAGTACGCCTTTTTGGATATTATGGCTATAAAGTCGTCTTCGTTTACATTATCCCATATCTTTACTACAGCCTTGAAAATACCGAAAGCGTTCAGTATTTCCTTTATGGAATCAGCATCTAATCCGGACTTGTTTACATCAAGCATTATGCCGTTTGCGTCGTTTTTCTGCGTTATTTGTATGTTGGGCCTTGCCTTGTTTATGTGTATGTTAAGCCCTTTCAGCTCATCCATCAGCGAATCTAGCTGCCATGCGCTTGTCGAGTCTATTACGAAAACTACGAGGTCCGATACCCTCATCTGTGCTATAACGCCCTTGCCGCCTCCCTTTCCGAGGTGCGCGTCTTCTATTATACCTGGCATGTCCAGTACCTGTATGTGTGCCCCGTTATATATCATGGTCCCGGGTATTATGGTTGTCGTGGTAAACGCGTAGGCAGCAGTCTTGGATTTTGAATTTGTAAGAACATTCAAAAGCGATGATTTTCCTGCGCTCGGGAATCCGAGCAGCGATATTGTTGAATCGCCGGTCTTTTTTATGAAAAATCCCTTTCCGTGCTGCCTTTTTCCGGCTTCTATGAGATCCTTTTTCGCCTGCGCTACCTTTGAGCGAAGCTTTGCAAGCGCCTTGTTTGTGGCCTTGTTGTCCTTGGTTTTGGCAAGCTCTTCGGTAAGCTCTTCGAGCCTTTGGCTTATGGCTTCTTTTTTATCCATATTTACACTGGTAAATGTTGTTTATTTTTATATAAATTTTTATATTTAAGTAATGTTTAATACATTTTACATTTTATTTTATTCGGCATAATTTTTATAGATTGCTTTTGTAGTATGAATCGAGTTTAAAAGTGAGAAAAATGGCAAAGGCAAAAAAGAAGGCTTCGAAGAAAGTAAGCAAGTCAAAAGCGAAGCCAAGCGCAAAGAAGAAATCTTCGAAGAAAAAGAGATAAGGATGTTTCCTTTTTGCTCTTTTTCTTTTTTCTTTTTTTTATATCCGTTAACCTGAAAATTTTGATATAAATCTTTTCATGTTCCTGTCATTTTTGAACATCTTAAATGATTTCTTCATTTTTGCAAAGTCCGAAAGCAATTCCCTTACTTCCTTCTCGGATGTGCCGCTTCCTATTGCTATCCTCCTTATGCGCCCTTCCTGGTGCAAAAGCCTTTCATCGTGCCGCTCGTCCCTTGTCATGGACGATATTATTACCTTGTACTTCACCAATTTTTCCTCGCCCTTTTCTATTACGTCCTTCGGCATATCCGATGCGCCGAGCATGCCGAAAACGCTTTTTAACGGGCCCATCTTGTTCAGTGCCTTCAATTGCGCATAAAAGCTTTCGAAATTGAGCTTTTCAACATCCACTTCTTCCTCGTTTATGTTTTCATCCTTGATTGCATTTTGGACCTTCTCGAGAAGGCCTCCGAGATCGGGCATTCCGAGGAGCGAGCCTATGAACCTTTCGGAATTGTATGGTTCTATGTCCGAAAGCTTTTCGCCAGTGCCTATGAACATGACCTTTGCATTTGCGGCGTTGGCTGCGCTTAATGCTCCTCCTCCTTTTCCGGAGCCGTCCATTTTCGTTATTATCAATCCGCTTACCTTTACGGCATTGTTGAATTCTTCGGAAAGATGCCCTGCAATCTGTCCTATGTCAGCGCTAAGTACCAATACGCTTTGGTCCGGCATAAACTTGGAATTTATAGCCTTAAGCTCCTCTATGAGCTGTTCGTTTATGGCATTCCTGCCGCTTGTATCGCATATGACAACGCGCTTGGACTGGAGCTCGGCCATGCCCTTGGCGACTATTTTCGATGCGTCTGTCTCGCCTTTTATCCCGAAGAAGGATACGTTTGCCTGCTTTGCAAGCGTTTCAAGCTGCTCGTATGCAGACGGCCTTGTGACATCGCAGCATATCACCCCTGCACTTAGGCCCCTGTCCTGATAGTATTTGGCGAGCTTCGCAGCGGTTGTCGTCTTGCCGGAGCCATAAAGCCCCATCATGAGTATCTTATGCGGCTTGAGCTCTGGCTCGTAGCTGTTGCCCATTAACGAGACAAGCTCGTTGTAGACTATATCGGTTATATAATCATAGGAGGTTATTCCGGCGGGAGGATTAGACTTCAGTGCCTTCTGCTCTATGCTGTCGGTAAGCTTCAGCACCAGCGATACGTCTACGTCATTGCTTATGAGCACCTTCTGTAAATCCTTGTTGAACTCCTTTATGGCCTTGGCGTCTATTATGGTGGCTCTTGACAGCTTGGCCATTGCCTTCCTTATCCCTTCTCCTATATCCATGAGCAGTCACTATGCTTGATCAACTATTTGTAATGCAGTATTAACTGCTATTATTTTGTTAGCTAGGTTTATATTCATAAACCCAAAAGCCCTGCATTTCAGTATTTCGATGGAGATTGTCATTTCTTTCAAAGGTATATAAGGCTTATTGAGCAATTTATAACATTGTAATTCTGGTGATTGATTGAAGGTGTTGATGGCCCAGGCCAATCTTACGCTTAAGGGTGGAGCCGAAAAGGTAGTGCTCAAGATAGCCCAGCATTATAAAGCCAAAATATTGACCGCGGAGTATGACGAGAATGCAACGTTCGAGGAGTTCAAGAAGCTCGATGTAGAGGTAATAGGGGGCAACAGGACAGGCTTCCCGGCATACGGCAGGGTTTTCCAGGGCTTGAAGTACGGATTGGGATTCTATAACATTAACCTGAGCGATGATTATGATGTCATCAATGCGCATATAGCCCCAAGCCATTGGATAAGGAACAGGAATGAGAGGGTTTTGTGGTATTGCCATACGCCATTAAGGGACGCCTATGACATGTACAGGTTCAGGATGAGTATGAAGAAGCTTTACCAGAAGCCGATACATTTCGTAGGCATAAAGGCAGTGAAAAGGATTGACAGCAAGGTAGTGAAAGAGATAGAAAGCATAATAGCGAATAGCGAGAATACCAAGGGCAGAATAGAGAAATATCTGCACAGGGATGATGCCAAGGTTCTTGGGGGTGGGATAGACTACGAGAAGTACAGTGATAAGGGTGACGGCCATTACTTCATATATCCTTCAAGGATATCGCCGAACAAGAACCAGGAATTCGCAATACGCGCGTTCGAGAAGTTTTCAAAGCGCAGGAAGGGATACAAATTGTTGATAGTAGGGGCTGTTTCCAAGGACAAGTTCTACAGCGATTATTATGATAGGATATCGGCGATGGCTGCCAAAAACAGAAACATATCGATAATAACAGATATGGATGAGAAGGGATTGGTAAGCGCTTACTCAAGGTCAACATGCGTGCTATACCCTCCAATAAATGAGGATTACGG
>DAHXOG010000030.1 GCA_027364995.1 Candidatus Mancarchaeum sp. | reverse complement strand
AGCAAAAGAGGCAAAGAGCCTTGAAGATGTGGAGTCAATAATAAAGCAGAGGTTTAATTCGGAATTCCAGACAGACGTAAGCGAAGTGGAGTACCTGTTCAACAACCCCGAGGTAACTAAGATGGACAAGGCAGAGCTTGGCAAAATGCTGTCCGCCAAGCCCGATGTCAAGGGCATCATGGATATGATGTGCAACGAATATGAATTCTCCGAGAATAGGATAAGCAAGTTTGCCGAAACGCTTTCGAAGCTCAGGAATTCCTCGAAGCAGGAAGGCATATCGAAATGGTTTTAAACAGCATAAACAACATATACAAATAAAGGTAAGGTTGGTTATGCCAAAGCTGCAAAGCTTTTTATATATAGTTCGAAAAGTAAAAGGTGTGGCGGTTTTATGCCAAAAAAGAAGAAAAATAATAATCCAGAACCAGATATAACTGGAGCGCCTTATATAGAAAACCTGATAAAAATTATTGCAAAGAGCCTAAAGGAGAATATGGACTCTAACGACATAGAGGGCATGGCAAAAATAGCCAACGAATTCGGCATAGACATAAAATTATCCACATCGTACAAGGATGGCAACGAAATCAAGCTTCCGAAGAAGAATCCTGCGCCGGAACAAAAGGCAGGGCAATTGCCGAAGCAGCCCCAGGAGCCGTTCATAGAGACCATATACAAAAAGGACTCTGTAATAGTCGATGCCAGCATACCTAATGCGAAAAGGGAAGAGATAAACGTTATAGCTTCACGCGGTGACCTCATAATAGAGATAAGCAACAAGGCCATGGTATACAGCAAGAAGCTGCAGCTTGAAGCCAATGTGGACCCGGAAAAGGCAACAGCAACCTACAAGAACGGTGTATTAGAGGTAGTGCTTCCAATAGTACAGATGGCATATCAGAAGGACTTTAAGCTAAGCATAAACTGAAAATCCCGGATAACGCATAATTAAGGCAAACCGGCAGTCAAGGCCAGCATGTATGGTGTTTTCGATATTTAGCAAAAGCAATAAATAGGCTAGAGGCTAAAATAAGCTGTTAATGGTGTTTTAATGCAGAAGAAAGTAACAAAGTCAAACAGGAAGATAGGCAAGGATTATAGGAACAAGATGAAGATAAGCAGGCTTACGAAGGAGCATAGGAAGAGGCTAAAGTCCTCACGACGCAAGAATAAGATAGTAGGGTAAATATACCATTACACTATATCTATGTACATCTTGTCGTTGAATTCGTATGCCACCGCATCTTCGGTAATGCCTTCGGACCTCAAGAGCTCCTCTCTATCCTTAATCCTTGATATGTTTTTGCCGAAATTCATTACGTATATGCTGCCTTCGAATTCATAATAAAGGCTAGGCTCAAGCCTTTCCGCCTTTTCAACTATCAGTATCTTTGCAGATGGATTTCCCAATGCTATCAAAATGCTGCATAGCAGCGTATACCTGTCAAGCTTCTCCCCTGCCCCGAATTCCATGGTCTCGCTAGGCTCAAGCCAGAACTCTATCGGAAGCACTATCTGGTCTATATTATCCCTGACATATTCGTATGCAATCACGCTGGCGGAATAGAAGTCCCTATTGTATTCGTAAGGCGAGAACCCATTCATTATCTCTTCGGCCTTTTTCATAACGCTTTGGTCTTTTGGCGTAACGAGCCTGGGCAGCTCCGCTACTGATATGCTCTCCTCATTCTCTATGTGCTCGCCATACCTGTTTATTATCCTGAGGTATATCCCGTTCAGCTTTTTCAGCCTTTCAAGCTCGTCTTCAATATTGCTTTCCATAAAAGCACTTACATATGCAATAATATAAGAATTGCTGGAAAATGATAATAGCCTTGCTGTGCATACTGGTATACCTGTTTAAGCCTTTTTGCATAAATCTAATTATGCCGAACAAAGCATTGGTGGACATATTCAATGAGATAGCGGATATGCTCAGCGTTGACGGCAGGCCCACTGCAAGGTTCGAGATAAGGGCCTACCAGAATGCCGCAATGGCATTATCATCGATGTCCGAGGATGTCTCTGAATTGTACAAGCGCGATGGAAGGGACGGTCTACTGTCCATAAACGGCATCGGCAAAGGGCTTGCAGACAAGATAATAGAATACATAGAGACCGGGCACATAAAGAAATATGAAGATATGAAAAAGCTTTATCCTATAGACTTCGCAAACCTGACAAGGATAGACGGCATGGGTGCAAAGAGGGCCATAACGCTCTACAAAATGCTTGGAGTAAAAGACATACCGACATTGAAAAAGGCTATAGACGAGCACAAGATAATGGGTCTTGAAGGTTTCGGAGAGAAGAGCGAGCAGCTGCTTGCAAAGGGCGTAGCAATGCTTGAGGGATCAAAGGGCAGGATACTGCTCGGAGATGCTCTGCCTATAGCAGAATCAATAACAAAGATGCTGTACGATTCCGGGCTAGTCGAGAAGGCCATTGTATGCGGATCTACGAGAAGAATGAAGGAGACTGTAGGCGATTTAGACATTCTTGCGATATCAAAGGAGCCTGAAAAGGTCATGGACAAGTTTTCAGGCTACAAAAACGTAACAGGCATCGTTGCAAAAGGACCCACAAAGACAACAGTATGGCTCGATGCAGGGCTGACTTGTGACCTTCGTGTAATAGCTCCAGAAAGCTTCGGCGCAGCAATGCAGTATTTCACCGGAAGCAAGGAGCATAATGTTGAGGTAAGGAAGATAGCGATATCAAAGGGATATAAATTAAATGAGTACGGGCTATTCGATTCAAAAGACAATGTGGTATCGGCAATAGATGAAAAAGACATATACATGAGGCTAGGCATGGATTACATAGAGCCTGAGATGCGCGAGAACAGGGGCGAGATTGATCTTGCAAAGCGGCACGCGCTGCCTAAACTGGTGAGGATTGAGGACCTCAAGGGAGACTTGCATTCGCATACGATCGAGACGGACGGCACAAACACTCTCGAGGAAATGGCAGAAGCGGCCATAAAAAAGGGCTTTGAGTACTTGGCTATAACAAACCATACGAAGAGCCTCAAGATCGCACACGGGATGGACGATAATAAGTTCAGCGCATTTTTCAAGCGCATAGATTCACTCAACGAAAAGCTGGACGGAAAGATAACCTTGTTGAAGGGCGCCGAGGTAGACATAATGAAGGACGGCTCATTGGATTTGAATAATTCCACGCTTAAGAAAATGGACATAGTAATAGCTGCGGTGCATTCAAATTTCAACATGAAAATCGACGACATGACAGCAAGGGTATCCAAGGCAATAAGCACCGGCTATGTCGACGTGCTTGCCCACCCTACTGGCAGGATCATAAACGAAAGGGAGCCATACGCCATAGACATGCGCAAAATCGCAGATATTGCCGAGGAGCACAATACTGCGCTTGAAATAGACTCCTATCCCAGCAGGCTTGACCTGAATGATGCGTCCGTATTCGCGATAAAGGATCACAATATAAGATTTGCAATAGACTCCGATGCGCATAATACAGTGCATTTCGACTTCTTGAGGTATGGAATCGGCATGGCAAGGAGGGGCTGGCTTGAAAAGAAAAATGTACTTAATACAATGCCGCTAAAGCAATTGCTGAAAAGGCTGCAATGAACTACATGTACTTCAACAGATTGAATTGCTTGTCGTCCTTTATCTGAACTTCCCCGACGTTTCCGAATACGGCTTCTATCTCCTCCTTAAGCAGTACTATCCTCTGCCTTATGTAAGGCTCAAGCTCGTACCTCTCGGCAAGATTCATTGCAGTGTTTAGGTATTTCTCTATTCCTCCTTTTGATATGGTCAAAAGCAATTTGCCTCCGCATCTGATGCATACGCCCTTTATCGGCACTCTCCTGTACTTTGCATTGCATTTCACGCACCTGAATCCCTGCCTCGAATAAGAGTGTAGGTTTCCCATCAAATCCGGTATGAAGTGGCTGAGTATCAGCCTCCTTGCCGTATCGCGCTTATCTATGCTGTAAAGCTTGTCCATAAGGCTGAATTGCATTTCTATCTTGTCATTCATTGTCTTAAGCGTCGTATAAGCGCTTCTCTTAGGCGCCTGTGCTACTGCACTGATTCCGGATAAATGCGTAAACTTAAGCCCTGAGTATATGGATTCCTTTTGCAGCCTGTCGCCAACCACTTCAACCTTCACCTCTCCGGGCGCAGGGTAAGAGAATGTCTTGTCATAGAATTCTATGCCATAACTATCCACTACTTCCATGGCATGCGCTTCGTCGTCTACTTCTTCAGGCTTTACGTTTACGGTAAGTATCAATGGCGCGTCCATTGTGCCTCCTACTGTTGTGGGCATATAGTGTTTGGAGAAATTCACAAGTCCGTCAAGCAGCATCATTGTGGTGTCCTCGTCCCCGTCGCAATTTCTCCTGCGTGCCGATATAAGATACGGATGGGCAAAACCAACGCTGGCTTCGGTAAAGCCTATTATGCGCCCAAGAACGCCTGCCGATGTATGCGGCGACAGCGTTATTACATAATGACCTACCAATTCATTGTAATTGCTGACGTTGTAAAACCTGTCGAGCCCATACAGCTTCTCAAGCATGTCATCCATGAACTTTGTAACATTAACGAAATAGTTTGCTCCGCGCATATTCAATATCACGTCCTGGTGCATAAGCTCTACGAGCTGTGTTCCATCGCGTAGCTCATTCCCCAAATAGTCTTTGTCATATCCGAGTTTTTTAAGCGACTCTACGCTTGTTCCTATTTCGTCAGGATAGAAATGGGTTATCGGCACGTCCGTAGCATCGAACCTCGACGTGCTGTCCTTGAATATGTATACCCCATGCAAGCTGCGCAGTATGCCCTTCTCCAATGGCTCCGCCAGCTTGTCGGCGTTTGATAAGCCCTTGACGCCTTTTATGAGCTTTGGTGCACTCTCCAATCCTAAATTGTGCACTGCCTTGTCTATATCCGCAGCTATGTTTATCTGCTTCATCTCCCATGCAAGCATTTCCCCTCCGCATTGCTCACATTTTTTGCCTAGGCCGAAATTCCTGCATACCTTGCATCTCCTTACTACCTCGGCCCTGCATTTATGCTCTGTGCAATAAAAAGAGTTTATGTATTCTCCTCCCACGGAGCATTTATGCATCGCCAATTCCACGGTTATATTAGGGGAATTGAATTTTTTGGCCTGCAGCACTGACGCCTTTGTTATGCTGCGCTCCTTCCCTCCGTACTCTCCTATCGGGTAAAGCAGATGCGGAGCGGGCTTCATCAGCCTTTCCTTTGCCTTCTCCGGCCTGCCCATCCTCCCTCCTATTTTCGTCGAGCGCGCCATTATCTTGAACTCCGCCAGCTTGTTAAGCATCTCCAAGGGATCCTGCGCCCTTAGCGCATCTTCCGGAAGCTCCCTGTCCTTCCATATCTTTTTCCCATTTACCAATCCGCATGCCGCAACCAGCGCTTTTGCGTCATCTCCGGCTATTTCTATGCTGTCATTCCTATCCATATGCGGTATGCATATCCTTTCCAACAGCTCTCTTGATTTTCTCAGCCTGTCGCCGGTTATCTTAACATATTTTAAATCCTCTATGGATGCAGCCCCTCCAAGGTCCGCTTCCTTAATCGTTTCTATAATGAAAAGCATGTCCTCGGTGCTTATGTCTGAGTAATCGTATATGAATTTCGGATGCATAGGCACTGAGTACTTCTTTGAAAGCTCAAGTGCTTGTTCGAATGAGTTTACCTCTGCTTTTCCTTTTAGCCCAGCTTTTTCCATCTGCAATTTCCAGTACTCCTCAACATAGCTCGTAGGGGATAATGGCGTATTCGTCTTCTTGAAATCGCCATATGTCACTAATATGTCCCCTACAGAAAGTATCTTTTTTATGTGGTCGTTGTACTTTTTGGCGGTATCAACGTCATTTATTCTAAATGCTTCACCTGTATCCAGTTTTACGAATGGCCCTTCTATGCTGTCTACAGGAACGGCTACGCATCCCTTTCCCGGCTTCTCAACCTTCAGCTGCGTGCCCGTGGCTATAAACTCATCAAGCAGGTACATCGTTGCCGGGTTGAATCCCTTTGAGGCAATGCCTGTGAACCTGCTTCTGCCGTATCGCAACCTGAATGCGCCTGCATGTTCAGGATATGCGAATATAGGTCTTCCGGCAACAAGCTCTTGAAGGAATACGGCGGTCTTCTTGCCTTCTTTCTGCTCTCCCTGCTGCGACTTCTCGACCCTTATTATGCGATTAAGCCATGACCAATCTAGCCCTGCGCCTTTCGTGTACTTAAGCACGCTCTTGGCCTTCTGCGCTATTCCCTCGCATGAAACTAGGCAAACTCCGCTCCTTATCCTGTTGGATATGAGCTGCGGCTTGCCTGATGCGTCAAGCCTTGATATATTGCGGTGTATGCTGACCTCCAATTGCTCCGAAGCAAGCCCATCAATGCATATGGGGCAATTTTCAAGTATGATCCTTATGTCCTGCTCGGGCGGCAGGTATTGCAGCCTAGCCACCCTGGAATTGTATACCTGTATCTCCTCAAGGTATCTGTCTATCTCGTTCTTTGTAGCCTTATAGGCACCTATGCCAAGCACCTTTCTTCCGTAATCGGCCAAAGCAACCGACAGCGCGGCGCTTGTGCCTCCAGCACCTCTTATGGGCCCTGCATACAAAATCGCCGCATAATCAGTGCCGTCCGGATTCTTATGCAATTCTATGCCCTGCAATCCTTCTGTAGGAGCTACCAATATTCCCTCGGTGAGTACCGCAAGCCCTACCCTTGTGGCAAGGGAAAGCCTTTTGCTGGTCTCATCTGCAAATTTCTCATTCGTGCACAGCTCCTTCACCATGGCGAATGCAAGTTCCTGCCTGGATTTACCCTCTGCATTCTTCTTTATCAAATCGGCAAGGCCCTTCAATCCTATTATTCCCTCCACCCTTGTGGCAAGGTCCGGAGCAGGCGTTATCTCTACAAATTCCTCCGGGTCCAAGCCTTTTTCTTTGGCTGCCGTGGCTACCGCAAACGCCTTATCGAAATTCTTATGAAGCTCTTCAAAATATTCCTTTATATTCATAAGCGCTACCCGTTGAAGTTTATCGATGTTACCTTATAATCACTGGAGTTGAAGATGGGCATTATGCACGGTGTAGGTATATGCCCCTGCCTGACCTGGAAGTCAGTCCTTCCCTGCCATGTGCCGCTATTTATTATCGTGACTCCGTGGTAAGTAGTGGTGCCGTTCTTGTGTATGTGCCCCATATGCAATATGTCAGGCACCGTATCTATGACAAGGTTGTCTGTTTTTGAAGGCACTATTATATTGCCTCCATATATGGGCGACAAATGCCTTCTCTTCAGCAATTCCACCATTGCCTTCTCAGGCGCCGCATAGCTGTTATTAGGTATGGAGCTTATTATGGAATCCAACGATGTGCCATGATAGCCCAGCACGTCAAGGCCATGCAGATTCATGTATGATGGATTCGAGACAATGTGGACATTGTCCTTCTTGAAATCTCCTATGAGCTCCTGAGGCAGCGGAGGCTGCGGCTCGGCGCGCTGCACCGAATCGTGGTTTCCCGGCATGATGAATACGTGTATATAATCCGGTATTGCGTCTATAAAATCGAAAAGCATCTTGTATTGCGTATACATGTCCAATACTGCAAGGTCCTTGTCCTGATTGGGGTATACACCTATTCCGTCGGCATCGTCCCCGCTTATCACAATGTATTTCATGCTGCCTACGAGCTTCATCTGGCTGTGGTCAGCGTCGCCATTAA